>NZ_SMLD01000269.1:0-8054 GCF_004352805.1 Nonomuraea mesophila | reverse complement strand
GGGCAGCGTCAGGTGTGTATAAGAGACAGGCCGGGGGGAGCACGATGGGGGGCTGGGTCTCGTCGTCCTGCCCGCGCTGGACCGACGGTCACCTCGGCGGCGTGCCCGTTTCAGGCGAGCCGACGCCCACCGCCGCGCGGCCGGTGGTGGCGGCCAGGTGACGCAGGGCGGCCTGGGACGGTGAGCCGATGGGGGCGGTGAAGACGTCCAGGCGCAAGGGCTGGTCGTCCGGCAGCGGCAGCAGCTCGCCGTGCAGCTCGATGAGCCCGGCCTCCGGATGCTCCAGCCGGTAGACGCGGGAGGTCACCCCGGCGACGTCCTGGGCGTTCCACAGCGTGTCGAACTCGGCGCTGGCCTCGCGCATCTGCCTGATGTGGGACGTCAGAGCGGCGTTGCCGGGATAGCGCGCGACCAGAGTGCGCAGATGCGCGACGGCGTCCCGGGCGACCCCGGGCAGCCGGTCGCCGTGCATGCGCCGGAAGTCCGCGTCCAGGAAGAGCAGGTGGTGCATGGTGCGGCGGTCGCGAGGGATGGCCGCGAAGTCGGCGAACACGGCGGCGCCGAGCCGGTTGCAGGCGAGCACGGTGGTGTCGACGTCGAGGACGAGCGCCGGGACGGTGTCCAGCGAGGCGAGAAGCTGGCGCAGTCCCTGACGGACGGGGCGTGTCTCCCGCGGCGCGGCGGGTACGGGGCTCCGGCCGGGGTGGACGCGGCTGTGCAGGTACAGGCGTTCGTCCTCGGTCAGGCAGAGGGCGCGGGCGATCGCGTCGAGCACGGAGGCCGAGACGTTCTGGGTGTTGCCCTGCTCCAGCCGGGTGTAGTGGGCGATGCTCACCCCGGCGAGCGCGGCCAGCTCCTCGCGGCGCAGCCCGGGCACGCGCCGCCGCTCGCCCAGCTCGGGCAGGCCGACGTCCGCGGGCCTCAGCCGGGCCCGCCGCGACCGCATGAACGCCGCGAGCTCCTTGTCCTTACGCATGTCCGGACATGCTAGCCAGGAAGGTGATCAGTCGTTGAGTAGGCAGGACTGAGGGCTGGATGGCGGTCCTGGGGTGTCCAAGGCTGGTGCCGGGCGGACCGAAGGCCGTCCACGAACCTTGGAGGAACGCCGATGACCTCACCGTCGAGCCTGTCCGCGCGGAGATCCGCCGCCGCAGGCGCGGGTCAGCGCCGCCACAACCTGCTGGTCCTCATGCTGCCGGCGCTGGGCAGCATCATCACCGCGATCGACAACAACATCGTCTATGTCGCGCTCCCGTCGATCGGCCACGAGCTGGGTTTCTCGGCGCAGACGCTGCAGTGGGTGGTCAGCGCCTATGCCGTGATCTACGGCGGCTTCCTGCTGCTGGGCGGGCGGATGTCCGACCTGCTCGGACGGCGCCGCATGTTCGTGCTCGGGCTCGGGTTGTTCGCGGTCGCCTCGCTGGCGGGCGGGCTGGCCGGCACACCAGAGGTGCTGATCGCCGCCCGCGCGGTGCAGGGCCTGGGCGGCGCCGTGCTGTTCCCGGCCACGCTGGCGCTGGTGACATCCGGATTCGCTGAGGGGAGCGAACGCAACCGGGCGCTGTCGGTGTGGGCGGGCGCCGGGGCCTCGGGCCTGGTGCTCGGTTCCCTGCTGGGCGGGGTGCTGACCCAGGCGTTCGGCTGGGAGGCGGTCTTCTACGTCAACGTGCCGGTCGCCGTCGCCGGCATCATCCTGGCGTTGGCGCTGCTGCCGGCCGACGAGCCCCGCCGGGAGCGCGCCCGCGTCGACTATCCGGGCGCGCTCGCCGCGACCGGCGGCGTGAGCCTGCTGGTGCTGGCCCTCGTCCAGGGGCCGGAGATCGGCTGGCGATCGCCGGTCGTCCTGTCCGCCGCCGTCGCCGGCGTGCTGCTGCTGGTGGCTTTCGTCGTGATCCAGGCGCGCGCCGCCGAGCCGCTGATGCCGCTGCGGCTGCTGCGCCACCGCAACCTGGCCGTCGGTGTGCTTCTGACGTTCGCCTTCGCGGTCACTTTCCTGCCCCAGCTCTACTTCGCGACCGTCTACTTCCAGTCGGTGCACGGCTACGACGCCCTGCGGACCGGAGCGGCCTTCCTGGTGCCGATGGCCGGAGCCATGGTGGGTTCCTCCCAGGGGGCGCGGCTGACCGCGCGTCTCGGGAACCGGCGGACCCTGCTGCTCGGACTGGCGCTGGGCACGGCCGGGGCGGCCTGGTTCGGCCTGGCGATGACCGGGCCGATGACTGGGCCGATGACTGGGCCGATGACTGGGCCGATGACTGGGCCGATGACTGGGCCGATGACTGGGCCGATCACCGGGACCTACCTGGCGGTGGCGCCCGGGCTGCTGCTGCTCGGGCTGGGCCAGGGCACGGTCTACAGCGCCGTGTTCGCCGCCGCCTCGGCCGGCGTCCCCGGACCCGACCAGGGTGTGGCGTCCGGGATGGCCTCCACGGGGCTCCAGGTGGGCAGCGCGGTCGGGCTGGCCGTCCTGGTGGCGCTGGCGAACGCCGGCACGCACGGACTGGCAGGGCAGGCGCTCCGTGCGGCCGTCACGGACGGGCTGCGTACCGCCGTGTTCATCGCCGCTGCCGCGATGGCGGCGTCCATGCTGATCGCGCTCGGGTTCCGCGAGGAAGGAGCCCACCGCGTCACGGCGTAGGCCGGGCACGTTCCTTTCGCACGACATATCCACCGCAAGCAGAGGGGAGCAGCGTGATGTCCAAGGCGCCGGAGTGGGTGGCGGCCTTCCGATCCGGGGTGATCAGCCCTTTCGAGCGGGTCCAGCTGGCACCGCCGCGCGGTTTCCGCGACCAGACGGTACGGCAGACGCTGGTGCCGGCCGGGGGCGGCGAGCAGGTGCGCGTCCGGCTGACCAACCGCTACGGCCGGGTGCCGCTGAGGCTCGGCGCGGTACGCCTCGCGCTGCGCGGGACCGGCGATGCGATCGTGCCGGAGACCGATCGTGCGGTGCGGTTCGGCGGTGCCGGTGAGGTGTCGATCCCGCCGGGCGGCGACGTGGTCAGCGATCCGGTGGATTTGCCTGTCGAGGCGGGCACCCCGTTGTCGCTGAGCCTGTACCTGCCGGGCGAGACGGAGCTCGCCACCTTCTCCCATCAGCCCATGGAGATCGCGTACGTGGTGGAGGGCGACCAGGTGAGCGCCCGTGCGCTGCCCGGGGCCGAGGAGGTCGCCGCCCGTTTCTACGTCTCCGGCCTGGACGTGCCGGCCCTGGAGGGAACGGCGATCGCGGTGGCGTTCGGTGACTCCTGGTTCGAGGGGGTGGGCACCACGATGGGCGCCGGCCGGCGGTCGGTGGACGCGCTGAACGCCCGGCTGAAGCGCGGCTGGGTGGTCAACCAGGGCATCGCGGGCAACAGGCTGCTGGTCGACGAGGTCGGCGAGCACGCCCTGGCGCGGCTGGAGCGCGATGCCCTGTCGGTGCCGGGAGTGACCCACGTGCTGCTGTGCTTCGGCATCAACGACCTGGGCCTGCCGGGCATGGCCGGGCAGGCCCCGGCCAACGCCGACGACCTGATCGCCGGGTTCACCGAGCTGGCCCGGCGCGTCCGCGACAGAGGGCTGACGAGCCTGGCCGCCACCATCGGCCCGTTTGCCGGGGCGATCTATCCGGGGATCAGCACGCCGGAGGGGCTGGCCGCGCGCCGCCGGGTGAACCGGTGGATCCGGACCGGCGGCGTGTTCGACGGGATCTTCGATGTCGCGCACGCCGTACAGGATCCGGAGAATCCGGACTACATCCGGCCGGACTTCGACAGCGGGGACGGCATGCATCTCAACGACGCCGGCGCGCGCGCCATGGCTGACTCGGTGGACCTGGCCACGCTGGCCCTGTGACCGGGGCCGGAGGGAGGTGCGGGGCCGGCCGCGATGGTCTGGACGGGGGCGTCCGGCGCGGGGTTCACCCGGCGACCTCAGCCGAGGAGGGAGCGGGGCGACAGGCGGCGGGCGAGCCGGCCGGGCAGCCCGGCCCGCTGCCGTACCAGCCGGTCGATCTCCGCGACGTGCCGCCAGGCCCGCTCGGCGCCGGCCTGGTCCACGGGCGCGCCGCCGAACGTCGCGAGGTTCGCGAGGTCGGCGAGCGCCGTCAGCGGCTCACGCGCCGGTTCCCCCAGCACGGCTTCGGCCCGTACGGCCACCTCGCGCGCCGTCGACGCGCCCGAGCGCGGGATCCCGGCTCCGCGCAGCCGGAACACGGTCTCCCGCCACGCGCCCGCCACCCGCTCGGCGGGTGAGGAGCCGCGGCGGCGGCGCATCCGCCGCACGGGTGGCACGACGGCGACGGCCAGCAGGTACGCCGAGGCCACGCCTGCCGCCACCGCCACCCAGACGAGCGGCCCGGCCGGGGAGTCCCGCTCCGCCGGCTCCGGGGTCGGCGCCGGGGTGGGCCGTCCAGCCGCCGTCGGGGTCGGCCGGGGTTCCGAGGAGTCGCTGTTGATCGCCTGCTCGATCTCCTTGGCCTGTTTCGGCGTGCCCTCCGCCACGTCGCCGCCCCCGCCGGAGCGGGTGCGCGAGGGCGTCGGGTGGAACGGCACCCATCCGATCCCCTCGAACCCGACCTCGGCCCAGGCCAGCACGTCGCCGCCGCGCACCTGCCGTACGCCGCCCTCCGCCGCCTCGCCGGGGCGGAAGCCGACCACGATCCTGCTGGGCAGCCCGATCGAGCGGGCGAGCAGCGCGAACGACGCGGCGAACTGCTCGGTCGTCCCCCTGCGCGACTCGGTCAGGAAGAACTCGATGGCCCGGTAACCGTGCCCGGGCGGCGCGGTGACGTCGTTCTTGGCGTGCTTGCGCAGGTAGGTCGCCAGCCGCGCGGCCTGCTGGGCGGGGCCGCGCGCCCCGGCCGTGGCGCGCCGGGCGATCCGGGCGAAGCGCGCGCGCTGCGGCGTCGTGCTCGTGCCGGGACCGTCCGGCAGGCTGACCAGGGCGGGGTCGTCGAGCGGGGTCACGTTCCGCAGCTCGCCTGAGACGTAGCGGCGCACCCCTGACGTCACCTCGTACGTCATGCCCTCCCCCGCGTGCGCGCTGGCCAGCATGCCGGTGGCCGGGTCGACCACGATGCCGGACCCTCTGGCCAGCACGGGCCGGTCGGCCGCGGGCAACCACGGGCCGGGCAGCTTCTGCAGGGTGAGCCGCTGGCGTACGGTGTCGCGCGAGCCCTGCTCGCCGGGCACGCGCCCGCCCGTGGGGACGAACCCGGCGCTCGACTCCCAGGTGACGCCGTCGAAGGTGTCGAGGACGGCCAGCCGCAGGTTGGCGTCGGAGCCGGTGCTGACGGTGAACAGCTCGCGCTGGGGATGCTGCAGCCACGCCGACACCTGGTCGAGGGCGCTCACGCCGGAGATCGGGCGCGGCGGGGGTCGTTCGACGAGCCGGCGCACGTCGTACGGGCGATCCGCCATGGGCAGGAGGGGCGCCGTCACGACGGCGGCCGGCACCAGGCAGGCCACCAGCAGCACGCCCATAGCGCAGGTCCACGCCGGCCGGCCCGCCCTGACCAGCGCGAGCAGCAGCGCGACCCCGGCGAACACGGCCGCGTACGGCACCACGGAGCCCGTCCCCGCGACGCCGAGCACGACGGCCACGGCGAGCACGGGCAGCGCGGCACCTGCGGGCAGCAGGACGGCCCTGGAGCGCAGCGCGAGTTCGGCCCCGGCCGTCGTCGCCGCCCACACGAGGAAGCCGACCAGCACGATCGCCCGGCTGCCGGGGGCGGCGGGGAGGATGGTGGTCAGCAGCCAGCCGGTCGCGTCGCGCACGCCGATCAGGGCGGCCCGCGCGCTGGCCGGGCTGGGCACGGCACCGAGCCACGCCTCCGCCTTGTAGAGCGTCGCCGACACGGCGGTCAGCCAGGCCAGCGCCTGCACCGGGATGGTGCCCCAGAGCGGCAGCCGCCCGGACAGCAGCAGCGTCAGCATGCACGGCGCCACGGTGGCCACGGCGACCACGGGAAGCAGCGCGGCCAGGGGGAACACCCCGTCGAACGCCAGCCCGGCCGTCGCGGCGAGCAGCGCGGCGACGACCACCGACGCCGCCCTGCGCGCGGGCGACCCGGCGCCCGGCGGGGCCGTCAGCGTGGCCATGCGGCCGCCAGTTCGTCGAGGTCTCCGGCTTCGAGGACGGTCACCCCGGCCGCGGCCGGCGGCCCGCCGTCCCGCGGGTCCCCCACGCGGACGAACAGCACCCGGTCGAAGCGCCGCCGCACCGCCGCCGCGTCGGCCAGCGCCGCGTACGTGCCGCTGACCAGCACCAGCGCCCCGCCGGAGCCGGCGTGGCGGAGGACCTGCAGCGGCGCGTCGGCGTGCGGTCCCCGCTCGACCAGCGCGAGCCGGTCGAGCACCTCCTCCGCCTCCCCGGGGGCGCCCTTGGCGTGCAGCAGTTCGCCCTCCCCGGTGAGCAGCCGCGCGGGGAAACGGTCGCGGGTCACGGCGCAGGCCACCGACGCCGCCACGTCGACGGCCAGCTCGAACTCGTCGTCGCCCTCGTACGCGGAGTGCCGGGTGTCCAGCACGGTGACGGTGCTGGGCAGGTTGACGTCGGTCAGCTCCTTGACCATCATCACGCCGGTGCGGGCCGTGGAGCGCCAGTGCACGTGGCGCAGGTCGTCGCCGGCCACGTAGTCGCGCAGCCCGTTGAAGCCGACCGTGCCGTCCGGCGCCGGCCGGGAGGCCAGGCCGTCCAGGTGGCGCCGCCGCCCCGAGTGCGGCGGCCGGAGCGGCACCGTACGCGGCCGGACGAGCAGCAGGTCGGGCCGCCCGTACGCGACGGAGCGGCTGGCCAGGCCGAACGGATCGGTGCGGTCGAGGCGCAGCGGCCCGACGGGGGTCTCGCCCCGCCGCCGGGTGGGCAGCCGGTACGACACCGTCCGCGCCGTGTCGCGGGCCAGCGCGGGCACCTCCACGGCGACCGACGTGCCCCGGCAGGTGTCGCGGGCCATCAGCCCCGGGTGCCGCCACCGCCCGGTGTTGCGGACGTGCAGGAGCGCCACGGCGGGCTCACCCCGCGCCACCTTCCCCGGCGTCACCTCGCGCCGCACGTCGAGGCCCGCGCCCCTGAGCGTCCACAGCGCGCCCGCGCCCACGGCGGCGATCCCGGCGACCGCCAGCACCGCCGCCTGCGCGTACCCGAGCGGCGCCCCCACGGCGTAGACCAGCGCCGAGGCGGCGGCCAGGCCCCGGCCCGCCCTGGTGATCACTCGCACTCCCAGAGCGGGGCGGCGGGGAAGCCCCCCTTCGGGGTGTCCATGAGCACGTCGTTCAGCCAGCCGCTGCCTCTGCTGGACTCGACCTTGTTCCAGACGTTGCTGCTCATGCCCGTGTCGGTGTCGGTGTAGGGGGCGCCTCTCTGCTGGCAGATGACGGTCATGGTGATGTACTCGCCCTTGGGGATGCGCCCCGCCTCCCCGCCGGGGCCCGGCCCCGGCCGGATGAGCGTGTTCCTGTGGTCGTTGTTGGCGTTGCGGAACTGGGCGGACGGCGGCCGCAGGTCGGCCGTCGCCTCCGCGCGTTCCTGGCTCTCGCCCGCCTCGTTCTTCGCGCGCAGCGTCCACGTGTAGGACTGGCCGTTCTTGAGCCCGGTGACCTCGGCGCCGGTGCCATCGGGGTCGGACGGGTGCTCGCCGGGGCCTTCCAGCGTGTACGTGACGCCGCCGTCCTTGGCGTTCTCCGGAGCCGACCAGGTCAGGTCGGCGCCGTGGTTCTTGCCCTTGGCGGTGAAGCCGGCCGGCTTGCCGGGCGCGACGCAGGGGCGTACGGGGATCGACGGCTCCGACACCGCCTCGCCGCCGTCGTACTCGGCGGCGACCCTGAAGGTGTACTCCTGGTCGCACCGGCCGCCGGTGATGCGGAACTGGTACGGCCCGTCCGGCCCGGCCTTGGCCGGGGTGACGTCCGCGCCGGGAGGCGCCCCCTTCAGCGAGTAGCCGGTGGCCTCGCCCTGGCCGGAGGGCGTGAAGACGACCTCCATCCAGCCTGGCCCCGAGTCGGCCGTGACCGACCGCGGCGGGTCTGGGGTGCGTGTCGGGGTCGGTCACGGCCGACTCGGGGCCAGGCTGGATG
>NZ_SMLD01000268.1:0-8163 GCF_004352805.1 Nonomuraea mesophila | reverse complement strand
GAGGTGTATAAGAGACAGGACCGGCCGTGCTCGCCTGCGGTTGGGCCTGGGGCTGGACTTGAGGCTGGGGTTGGGGCTGCGGCTGGGCGTAGGTGTCGGAGCGGCGTCCGTAAGGGTCGGACGGGTACGGGTCCGACGGGTAGCGGTCGGGCCGGTGTTGCTGGTCCTGCTGATAGGGGTCGGCGGCCTGCGAGGGGAAACCCAGCGGGTCGGTGTTGACCGGCGCCTGGGATCGCTGGTCGCCGGGCATTTGGTAGACGGGTTCGTTCTCGACGTACTGGGGGCCGGTGAAGGGTTCGGCCTGCGGCTGGAGGTAATGAGGGCCGCTCATCGGGTCGGCGGTGTACTGCGGGCCGCTGAACGGGTCGCCGGTGTAGGCCTGCTGCGGGCCGGTCTGGTCGACGTACTGAGGGCCGGTGAAGGGGGCCCGCTCACCGTAGGCGGGGGTGTGTTGTTCCCTGGGAACCGCGCTCTCGCCGTAGGCGGCGGCGTGCTGCTGGGCCGCGCCCTCGCCGTAGGCGGGGGTGTGCTGGTCTCTCGGCGCCGCGCTCTCACCGTAGGAGGCCACCAGTTTGTCCTGGGGGGCCGGCGGCGCGCCCCTGGCCACGAGCACGTCGTTGGGCGACAGCGCCGCCGTGGGCCGGTCGTCCGGCTGCTGCGGCTGCGGCTGCTGCGGCGGTTGCTGAGCGTGCTGGGGCGGCCGGTGGTATTGGCCGGTGCCGGGGATGGTTTCCGGGCCCGGCTCCTGCGCGGGCACGGCCGGCTGCTCCCCCGTGGCCTCGGCGTAGCCGTCGTCGAGGGTGTCGAGCAGCCGCCCGACGTCCTCCATGGGCATGCGGAAGCTCGCCGTGCACATCTCGCCGCGCCAGAGGCTGAGCACCAGCGTGCCCTCATGCCACGTGACGCGGAGACACCGTTCCTGACCTCGCGCATCGAAGAAGACTTCGCCGAACGACGGCAAGGGGACAACTTCCGACATGGAGGACATATTGCTTTAACCAGCCTTTATTCGTCCACTCAACCCCGGAAAACCCTACGGGACCGGTCTTCCCACCTACACCGGGACTCCCTCTGGTCACGCTCGGAGACTTTCCAGCACCAGCTTGAGTCCCGATCGACCAGTGTGCCATGCGTGCCGTCGCGCCGATTCGTGAATGCCGGGATGCGTCTGGCCGATCACACCGCGTTCGGCGCGGCGGCCCCGGAATGCGGGTAGCGTTTACTGCCGTGCCGGACTCCCATCTCCCGTCAGTGGACGAACTGCTCAGCATCGCGGTCAACGCTCTCGGAGGGAGCGAACGGCAGGGCCAGGTGACCATGGTCCAGGCCGTGCGGAAGGCCATCGACGACCAGGCGCATCTGGCGGTGCAGGCGGGCACGGGCACCGGCAAGTCAGTGGCCTACCTCGTGCCCTCGATCCGCCACGCGATGGACAGCGAGAAGCCGGTCGTGATCTCCACGGCCACCATCGCGCTGCAACGCCAGCTCGTCGACCGCGACCTGCCGAGACTCTCCGAGGCGCTGGGCAAGGAGCTGCCGCACGAGCCGACGTTCGCCATCCTCAAGGGCCGCCGTAACTATCTGTGCCGCTACAAGGCGACGGCGGGCTGGCCCGAGGAGGACGAGCAGGACCAGCTCTTCGACCCGCGCGAGGTGAGCGCCACCGGCCGCATGGTGCAGCGCCTCCAGGAGTGGGCCGAGGAGACCGAGACCGGCGACCGCGACGAGCTGGTGCCCGGCGTGAGCGAGCAGGCGTGGCGGCAGTTCTCGGTGAGCGCGCAGGAGTGCCTGGGCGCCAACCGCTGTCCGAGCGGCGCCGAGTGCTTCGCCGAGCTGGCCAGGGCGCGGGCGGGCGAGGTCGACGTGGTGGTGACCAACCACGCGCTGCTCGCCATCGACGCCATGGGCGAGCTGCCGGTGCTGCCCGAGCACGAGGTCGTCGTCGTCGACGAGGCCCACGAGCTGGTCGACCGGGTGACGTCGGTGGTCACCGGCGAGTTGTCCGACACCTCCGTGATGCTGGCGGTCCGCCGGGTCGGCCGGCTGATCGAGCAGCCGATCGCCGACCAGCTGATGGAGGCCGGCGAAGACCTCAAGGCGCTGCTGGCCGCCGCACCGCCCGGACGCATCGACGAACTGCCCGAAGTACTCGGGCTGACCCTGGCACTGGTGCGCGACGCGGCCTGGCGGTGCATCACCGCGCTCGGCCCGCGCAACGCCGACAAGGACGATCCCGACAAGGCTGGGCAGCGCAAGGCCGCGTTCACGGCACTCGACGAGGTGCACGACACGGCGGTGCGCATGCTGGAGGCCTACGGGCACGCCTCCGAGGCCGACCGGGCCGAGGTGGTCTGGCTCGACGCCGGCACCGACCGCCGCCCGCCGATGCTCCGGGTCGCGCCGCTGAGCGTCAGCGGCATGCTGCGCGACAAGCTGTTCGGGGAGCGCACGGTCGTGCTCACGTCCGCCACGCTGGCGCTCGGCGGCACGTTCGACTCGCTGGCCGCCCAGTGGGGGCTGGGCGAGGGCAGAGGCTGGCAGGGCATCGACGTCGGCTCGCCGTTCGACCATCCGCGCGCGGGCATCCTGTACGTCGCCAAACACCTCCCCCAGCCGGGCCGCGACGGCCTGCCGCAGGCCTACCTCGACGAGATCGCCGAGCTGATCGAGGCGGCCGGCGGACGCACGCTGGGGTTGTTCTCGTCGATGCGGGCGGCCAAGGCGGCCACCGAGGCGCTGCGCGAGCGGCTGGACGTGCCGCTGCTGTGCCAGGGCGACGACTCCACGATGCTGCTGGTCAAGCAGTTCGCCGACGACGAGCCGACGTGCCTGTTCGGGACGTTGTCGCTGTGGCAGGGCGTCGACGTGCCGGGCCCGTCGCTGCGGCTGGTGATCATCGACCGGGTGCCGTTCCCACGCCCCGACGACCCGCTGACCTCGGCCCGGCAGCGCCACGTGGCGGCCAAGGGCGGCAACGGGTTCATGGCGGTCGCGGCCAACCACGCCGCCCTGCTGCTGGCCCAGGGCGCTGGCCGCCTGCTGCGCGCCCAGAACGACAGGGGCGTGATCGCGGTCCTCGACCCCCGCCTGGCCACGGCCCGCTACAGCGGTTTCCTCCTGGGCTCCCTCCCTCCGTTCTGGCGCACCACCGACCCCGCCATCCCCAGGGCGGCCCTCAAACGCCTCACGGAGACCACCCCCGGCGACTGAGCCCGCGAGCCGCCGCGCCCGGCTCATGGTGCCCGCATACCGCCATGCGCCCGGCCGGCAGGCCCAGATCCGCGCGCCCAGCGTCACGGCCGTGCCCGGTACACCGCCATGCGCCCGGCCGGCAGGCCGGCCTCCACGGGTCCGGCACCCAGCGTGACGGTGCTCGGTCATGGGTTCGACCACGGTGAGGGCCAAGAGCGCGCGCCGTGACGGCGGCCGGCCGGTGAAGGGTCAGAGTGCGTTTCCCTGGAGGGCCGTCAGCCACCCGCGGCGGGTGGCTGAGCCCGGCGAAGCCGTAAAACAGAAAAAGCCGCACCTAGGAAAAGCCGCATCAGCGGGAAAATCGCACCTAAAAAGAAGACAGATCCGGGCGCTTGGGAGAAACACCATCGCCGGAGGAGACGCCGCGGAGGCGGCGGGAGACCCAGGGCACCAGGTGTTCGCGCATCCACTGCGCGTCCTCGCGCCGTCGCGCCCGCGGGTCGACCGCGCGCTCCGGCCAGCCCTTGCGCCAGTCGTCGAACGGCACGCCCAGCACGTCGAGCACGCGCGCGGCGACCAGCCGGTGTCCGTCCTCGTTCATGTGCAGGCGGTCGGCGCTCCACGCCCGCCAGTCGCGCAGCCCCTGCATCGACCACTGGTCGACGAGCCGGCACCCGTAGAGGTCGGCGATGGAGCGCACGTGCAGGTAGAAGATGGCGAAGCGGCCGCGCAGGCGGCGCATCACCGGGGTGTCGCGCGGGTCGACGCCGGTGAACAGCAGCACGTCGGCGCCTCCGGCCCGCAGGTCGCGTACGGCCCGCGCGACCTGCTTGGCCATCACGTCGGGGTCGCTGCCCGGCCTGAGCAGGTCGTTGCCTCCGGCGCAGAAGCTGACCAGGTCGGGCGCCATCTCGACGGCCAGCGGCACCTGCTCGGCGACGATCTGGCTGATCAGTTTGCCGCGCACGGCCAGGTTGGCGTAGCGAAAGCCGGGGTTGTCGGTGGCGAGCCGTTCGGCCACCCGGTCGGCCCAGCCACGGTAGTGGCCGTCCGGCCCGGGATCGTTCAGCCCTTCGGTGAAACTGTCGCCGAGAGCGACGAAGGACTTGTAGTGCCTCATGAGGTCGTCTTCATCTCCGCGATAGCGTGCAGCGCAAGGACGTATGACTGTAGCCCGAAGCCCGCGATCGTGCCCGTCGCCACCCCGGCCACGACGGAGGTATGGCGAAACTCTTCCCTGGCCGCGGGGTTGGAGATGTGCACCTCCACGAGCGGGGCGGTGCGCTGGGCGATGGCGTCGCGCAGGGCGTAGGAGTAGTGGGTGAAGGCCGCGGGGTTGAGCACGACGGGGATGCGGCCGTCGCAGGCCTCGTGGATCCAGCCGATCAGCTCGGCCTCGTCGTCGGTCTGCCGGACCTCGACGTGTTCGCCGAGTTCGCGGCCGGTGTCGCGGCAGAGGGTGGCGAGGTCCTCGAACGTCTCGGCGCCGTAGACGTCGGGCTCGCGGACGCCGAGCCGGCCCAGGTTGGGGCCGTTGAGCACGAGGATCATGCGGAGATCTCCTTGTAGGCGGCTTCGAGCAGCTCTTCTGCGGGATCTTCGAGGCGGCCCGGCCGCGCGGGCCCGTCGAGCACGACGAAGCGCTGCTTGGCTCCGCGGTTCTTCTTGTCCAGGCGCATGTGGTCGCGCAGCCGGGGCCAGGCGCCGGCGTGGTAGGAGACGGGCAGGCCGACGCTCGTGAGGATCGACCTGGTGCGTTCGACGACGTCGAAGCGTCCGGAGAGCCGTGACAGCTCGGCGGCGTAGACCATGCCGATGGCGACGGCTTCGCCGTGGCGGATGGTGTAGTGCTCCTCGCGCTCGATGGCGTGGGCGAGCGTGTGGCCGTAGTTGAGGATCTCGCGCAGGCCGGACTCGCGCAGGTCGGCCCCCACGACGTCGGCCTTGACCTGGATCTTGCGCTCGATGAGCTCGCGGGTGTGGGGGCCGCCGGGCGTCGTGGCGGCCTCCGGATCGGACTCGACGAGCGTGAGAATGGCGGGGTCGGCGATGAAGCCGCCCTTGATGATCTCGGCGAGGCCGGCGATGTAGTCGGCTCTGGGCATGCCGGCCAGCGTGGACAGCTCGCACAACACCCCGGCCGGCGGAAGGAACGTGCCGACGAGGTTCTTGCCCTCGGGGGTGTCGATGCCGTTCTTGCCGCCGACGGCCGCGTCGACCATGGCCAGCAGCGTCGTGGGCACGAGGACGACCTGCACGCCGCGCAGCCACGTGCCCGCCACGAACCCGGCCAGGTCGGTGGTCGCTCCCCCGCCCACGCCGACCACGGCGTCGGAACGGGTCACGCCGTGCCGGGCGAGCGCGGACCACAGACCGGCGGCGACCTCGACGGACTTGGCCTGCTCGCCGTCGGGCACGGGCAGGTCGGCCACCTCGTAGCCGCGTTGCGACAGGGCGGCGGTGACCGGCCCGGCCAGATCGGGCAGGCTTTCGGGGCGGATGACCGCGACGGTGCGCGCCCCCGGTTTGAGCAGTGTCGTCAACTCGTCGTGCACGCCGGTGCCGACCACGACGTCGTAGGGGCTGTCGCCGCGTACGTGGATGCGCGTCGCGCTCATGCGGGCAGCCCTCTCGCGATCTCGTCGGCGAGCTCGGCCGGCTCGCGCTTGTCGGTGACCACGGTGGTCGCGGCCAGCCGCTCGTAGACAGGCCGCCGCTCCTCCATGAGCTTCTTCAGCTGGCTGCGCGGGTTGAGCACGAGCAGCGGTCTGGCCGAGCCGAGCCCGACCCGCTGCACCGCGTCGGCGAGCCCCACCTGGAGGTAGACCACGTGGTGGCCGTCGAGCAGGGCCTGGGTCTCCTCGTTGAGCACGGCGCCGCCGCCGAGGGACAGGATGCCGTCGTGCTCGGACAGCGCCCTGCGCACGGCCTGATGCTCCAGCTCGCGGAAGCGGGCCTCGCCGTCCTCGACGAAGATGTCGGAGACGGGTTTGCCCGCCACGGCTTCGACGTCGGCGTCGGTGTCGCGGAACCCGACACCGAGCCGCTCGGCCAGCAGCCGCCCGATCGTGGTCTTGCCCGACCCGGGAGGGCCGATCAGCACGACGATGCTCGCCGGTGGCTTTGCGCTCATTTGATCACCATGGAAGAGAGGTAGCCGGACAGGTTGCGCGCGACCTCCTCGACGGAGTCGCCGCCGAACTTCTCGAGCGCCGTGTCGGCCAGCACCAGCGCGACCATCGCCTCGGCGACGATGCCCGCGGCCGGCACGGCGCACACGTCGGAGCGCTCGTGGTGGGCCTTGGCCGCCTCGCCGGTCTTGACGTCGATGGTGGCCAGGGCCCTCGGCACCGTGGAGATCGGCTTCATCGCGGCGCTGACGCGCAGGACCTCGCCGTTGGTCATGCCGCCCTCGACGCCTCCCGCGCGGTTGGTGATGCGCCTGACGCCGTCGTCGGCGGTGTATTCGATCTCGTCGTGGGCACGCGAGCCGGGCCGCATGGCGGTCTTGAAGCCGTCGCCGACCGCGACGCCCTTGATGGCCTGGATGCCCATGAGCGCCCCGGCCAGCCGGGAGTCGAGCCTGCGGTCCCAGTGGGTGTAGCTGCCGAGGCCCGGAGGCAGGCCGTAGGCCAGCACCTCCACGACACCGCCGAGCGTGTCGCCGTCCTTGTGCGCCTTGTCGATCACGGCGACCATCGCGGCGCTGCCCTCGGGGTCGGCGCACCTGACCGGGTCGTCGTCGATGCGGGCCTGGTCGCCCGGCCCCGGCAGGGTCTCGGCCGGGGTCTCGGCCCCGCCGATGGAGGTGACGTGGCTGACGATGTCGACGCCGAGCGCCTGCTTGAGGAAGCGCCTGGCGACCTCGCCGAGCGCGACGCGGGCCGCGGTCTCGCGGGCGCTGGCCCGGTCGAGCACCTGCCGGGCGTCGTCGAAGCCGTATTTCTGCATGCCGGCCAGGTCGGCGTGCCCGGGGCGGGGGCGGGACCTCGGGGCGTTGCGGGCCAGCCCCTCCAGCTCGGCCGGGTCGACCGGGTCGGCCGCCATGACCTTCTCCCATTTCGGCCACTCGGTGTTGCCGATGCGGATGGCGACGGGGCTGCCCATCGTGCGCCCGTGACGCACGCCGCCCACGATCGTCACCTGGTCCTGCTCGAACTTCATCCGGGCGCCCCGGCCGTAGCCGAGCCTGCGGCGGCGCAGGGCCTCGTCGATGGCGGCCGTGGTCACCTCGACACCGGCAGGCAGGCCTTCGAGGACGGCGACGAGTTCGGGCCCGTGGGATTCTCCGGCGGTCAACCAGCGCAACATGACTCCAAGTCTTCCATGTACGGCCGGGTGGCCTGACCGGCGTTCACCAACCGAGACACAGCACGCTTAACGCCCCTAGCAGCATGAACGGGCCGAAAGGGAACTCGGTGTCCCGGGTCCCACGCTT
Source organism: Nonomuraea mesophila (assembly GCF_004352805.1). Classification (NCBI taxonomy): domain Bacteria; kingdom Bacillati; phylum Actinomycetota; class Actinomycetes; order Streptosporangiales; family Streptosporangiaceae; genus Nonomuraea; species Nonomuraea mesophila. The sequence goes on along the minus strand of NZ_SMLD01000268.1, from coordinate 533 downwards.
CGTCACCAGGAGGGCGACGGCGTACAGCGCTCCCAGCACCTGCCCGGCGAAGGCCGCCACGATCAGCGCCTGCCAGCCCAGCGCCGCGCTCGTCATGCCGATGAGCCCGGCCAGCTTCACGTCCCCCAGCCCCATCGCGTACGGCCTGGCGAACCAGAGCACGCCGTACACGAGCGCCAGCGCCGCCCCGCCGGCCAGCGCCGCCGGCAGCTCCCCCGTCGGCAGGAGCGCCAGCGCCATGATCGGGTACGCCGGCAGCGTGATCGCGTCGGGCAGCAGGCTCGTACGCCAGTCGACCACCGCCAGGGCCACCCCGATCACGGCGAACAACGCGTACGGCGGCCCCACCCGCCACGCGGCGAGCGCGGTGACGGCGGCGCACACCACCTCGATGGCCGGCGGCCACGGGGGCACGGGGGTGACATCGTCGTCATAGGCGTCGGCCAGCGCCCGGATGGCGCGTCCGCACAGGAGTCCGAGCAGCGCCATGAGTGCGACCACGCCCAGACCCTAAACCGCCCGCCCCGCCCCCG
>NZ_SMLD01000267.1:0-8180 GCF_004352805.1 Nonomuraea mesophila | reverse complement strand
CCGCTCGCCCCGCCGCTGTTCCGCCCCGCAGTGCCCGGGTCGCCGCGTCCCGGCCCTCCGCTGTTCGGCCGACCAAGGCCGCCAAGCCCCGCTCGCGGACGACCCCACCCGTGGCCCGCCGGCCCGATGCGCGAGCCGGCCGGCTCGCCGCCGGCCGGCCCGATGCGGGGACCGTCCACCGTGCCGCCACCCGGACCGGATCCCGCACCGCTCGGTCCGTCGTCCGGTCCGTGGAAGCCGTCGTCTCAGGGGCCGCTTCCCGTCCTTCAAAGGCCAGACGTTCCGGACCTGCTCAGCGCGAAGCGGTGAGGCCCAGCGCGGCCACCCGCAGCGCCGGCGGCAGGCTCGGTCTCGCGGGCTCCACCGGCGGCGCGCAGGCGACGGACCGGCTTCGCCAGCGTCCCGCGGGTGACATGTCGCCACGGCACACGGCCGGCCGAGCGCGTCGTCACGGCGAGCAACCCGTTGGCCTTCACGACCGGCCAGGACGGGCGGTCACTGGGGGCGGCGCGTGCGGTGACGTCGGCTTGCCGTAAAGGAAGGATCGGCGAGTAGCGCGTACGGCGCGCGACTCGCGCAGGACGCCAGCAGAAGTCCGTAAGACGCGGCGGATTCGAGCAGGACGTTAGCGAACCGGGTCGGCTCAGCCGACCCGGTGGCGCTGCATTCCGTCGAGGAGGTAGCTGAGGCCTTCGGTGAACGTGGCGTCCCAGCCGCTCCCACCGTCGGGGAAGTCGAGGCCGTGCTCGGCGAGTGACGGGTAGAGGTCCGCGCGCTCCCGGAGGAACGCGCCGGTGCCGCCCGGGTCGCGCTGCTGCCACGTGACCTGCATGATGACCGAGCCCATAACGTAGTTGGCCAGGCTGTAGGCGGCGCCCTTCGGGGCGGGAAAGCCCGCCTCCGCCAGCGTCTCGTACAGGAACTCGGTGCGCTCCAGCGCGTTGGGACCCATGAGCGGGCGGTCGAGCATGGTGGCCGACCAGGGGTGGCGCAGCAGCGCGGCCCGCCAGCCGCTCACCAGGTCGCGCGCCGCCGTCCGCCAGCCGGCTTCGCGGCCGGGCAGCGGCACCTCGTGGAAGACGGCGTCGAGCGCCAGGTCGAGGACGTCGTCCTTGGTCTTGACGTGCCAGTAGAGGGTGGTCGAGCCGGTGTCGAGCCGCTCGGCCAGGCGGCGCATGGTCAGCCGGCCGACCCCTTCCTCGTCGAGCAGCGCCACCGCCTCGGTCACGATCCGGTCGAGGGTGAGCGTCTGCCTGGGCGCCTTCGCTGGGCGCGACCACACGGTGTCCACCCACGAGATAATACGTTGTGCGAGAGACCGGATCGGTGGTCTAGTTGTAGAACGACGATCGAGTGGAGGTCCGGGTGGGGCACATCGAGGTGAGCGGGCTGACCTACCTGCTGCCCGACGGGCGCCCGCTGCTGCGGGAGGTGTCGTTCAAGGTGGGCGACGGCGCCAAGGCGGCGCTGGTCGGGCCGAACGGCGCGGGCAAGACCACGCTCCTGCGGCTGATCGCGGGCGAGCTCGCCCCGGCCGCCGGCCGCGTCTCAGGCAGCGGCGGCATCGGCGTGATGCGGCAGTTCCTCGGCTCGGGCACCGTGCACGACCTGCTGCTGAGCGTGGCTCCGCGAGCCGTCCGTGAGACGGCCGCCGCGCTGGACGCGGCCGGTTCGGCGATCGCGCTGCGCGACGACGAACCACGCCAGCTCGCCTACGCCCAGGCCATCGCCGACCACGCCGACGCGGGCGGCTACGACCTGGAGGTCGTGTGGGACGTGTGCACGACCGAGGCGCTGGGGCTGCCGTTCGCGCAGGCCGCGGGCAGAGAGGTGGGCACGCTGTCGGGAGGTGAGCAGAAGCGGCTCATGCTGGCGGCGCTGCTGCGCGGGCCGGACGAGATCCTGCTGCTCGACGAGCCGGACAACTACCTCGACGTGCGGGGCAAGCAGTGGCTGGAGCGGGCGGTCAGGGAGTCGGCCAAGACGGTGCTGCTCGTCTCGCACGACAGGTGGCTGCTGGCCGAGACGGCCGGCCGCATCATCACGGTCGAGGGGCGCGGGGCGTGGGTGCACGGCGGCGGGTTCGCCGGATACGCCGAGGCCCGCAGGCGGCGCGCGGAGCGGCTGGAGGAGCGGCGCGGGCGCTGGGAGGACGAGCGGGCCCGGCTGCGCGGCCTGGTGCACACCCTCCGGCAGCGCTCGGCGAACAACGACGCGCTCGCGGGCGCGTACCGGTCGGCGGTGACGAGGCTGGAGCGGTTCGAGCGGGCCGGACCGCCCGAGCGCGCGCCCAAGGAGCAGAACGTGCGCATGCGGCTGCGCGGCGGCCGCACCGGCAAGCGGGCGCTCACGTGCGAGAACCTGGAGCTGAGCGGCCTGATGCGGCCGTTCTCCACGGAGATCTGGTACGGCGAGCGCGTCGGCGTGCTCGGCGCCAACGGCACCGGCAAGTCGCACTTCCTGCGGCTGCTGGCCGGCGAGCCGATCGCCCGCACCGGCGTGGCCCGGCTGGGCGCCAGGGTCACGCCCGGCCATTTCGCGCAGACTCACGAGCGGCCCGATCTGCACGGACGCGCCGCGGCCGACGTCGTGATGCGCGAGCACGCCATGACCCGCAACGAGGCGATGGCGGCGCTGGCCCGCTACGAGCTGGCGCCGGCGGGCGGGCAGCCGTTCGAGACGTTGTCGGGCGGGCAGCAGGCCCGGCTGCAGATCCTGCTGCTCGAACTGTCGGGGGCGACGCTGCTGCTGCTCGACGAGCCGACCGACAACCTCGACCTGGCGGGCGCGGAGGCGTTGCAGCGGGGCCTCGCCGGTTTCGCGGGCACGGTCCTGGTGGTCACGCACGACCGGTGGTTCGCCGCCGGTTTCGACCGTCACCTGATCTTCCGCGCGGACGGCCGCGTGCAGGAGAGCGCCGAGCCGCGCTGGGACCTCTAGCCGGAGGCCGCGCTCTGCCGGCGCAGGGCGGAGACCGTCATGGCCTCGTCGACCGCCTCGGGCGACAACACGTGGTCGAGCACCATCACCGCGCAGCCGCTGATGCCGGCGCCCGCGCCGAGCCGGCTCGGCTCGATGCGCAGCCGCCGGGTCGCCAGGGCGGTGGAACGGCGGTAGACGACCTCGCGGATGCTGGACACGAGCGGCCCGAACGCCTCGGCGACGTCGCCGCCCAGCACCACCACCGACGGGTTGAGGATGTTGACCGCCCCCGCGAGCACCTCGCCGATCCTGCGTCCCGCCTCGCGCACGGTGGCCATCGTCTCGGCGTCGCCCGCCCGCACCAGCGCCGTCACGTCGGCGATCGTCGTGACGTCCTTGCTGAGGGCCCGCAGGTCGCGCAGCAGCGCGGTGCCGCTGGCGACGGAGTCGACGCAGCCGGTGTTGCCGCACCGGCACAGCACGTCGCCGCCGTCCAGCACGGGGATGTGCCCGATCTCGCCCGCGGCGCCCAGCGCGCCGCGCAGGATCTCGCCGCCGGCGACGACGCCCGCGCCGATCCGCGTCGAGATCTTCACGAACATCAGGTCGTCCAGGTCGGGGTAGACGCCGCGGTGCTCGCCGATGGCCAGCACGTTGACGTCGTTGTCGACGAGCACCGGGACGGGGAACCGTTCGTGGATGATCGGCGGGATCACCACCCCGGTCCAGGAGGCCATCACGCGGGCGCTCTCCGTGCGGCCCTGCGCGAACTCGACCGTCGCGGGCACGCCCATGCCGACGCCGGCGACCATCGAGCGGGGACGTCCGCCGAGCAGTTCGTCCCAGGTGTCCATGAGCAGCGGCAGCACCACGTCGGGGCCCTGCTCCACGTCCATCGCGAACTCGCGCCCGTCGAGCTCGTGCCCGGCCAGGTCGCAGACGGCGACCCGGGTGCGGCTGGCGCCGAGCGCCGCGACCAGCACCACGCCGCCCGAGGCGTTGAACTCCAGCCGGACCGGCGGCCTCCCACCGGTGGAGGGCGCGTCGGCGCGCTCCACGACCAGGCCGCGTTCCAGCAGCTCACCGACGCGCAGCTGCACCGCTGGGCGTGACAGGCCGGTCACCCGGCCGAGGTCGGCGCGTGTCACGGCCTCTCCTGAGCGGATGAGGCGGAGCACCTCGCCACTGGTGGCGAGGGTCGCGGCAGTACGTCGAGGCATCGGCTAAGTGAACCACACGGGGTTAGGTAATGAAAAGTCGTGACTTTTTTATCTGAGATGCCAAAACTCCGCTTGTGTACGAACCAAACTCCGGTTATTGTCCGTTCTGTCCCTAGTTGGTAGATCATGGAGCCCTCAACCGTGTCCCCCCTCTCGTCCTCACCCGCAGATCACCCGCACACCGCGGACCTCGTCGTCTTCGGCGGGACCGGCGACCTGGCCATGCGCAAACTGATCCCGGCGCTCTACCACAGCGACAGGGACGGCCGGCTCTCCCCTGAGTCCCGCGTCATCGCCATGTCCAGGGGCGGGCTGACCGACGCGGACTTCCGCGGCAAGGTGGACGCCGAGGTACGCGACCAGGTGCCGGCCGACGACCAGGCCGGCTGGCAACGTTTCCTCGGCCGCCTGCACCACGTCTCGGTCGACGTCGGCAGAGACGTCGCCGGCAGGAACACGGGTGGCGGCACGGATGGTGGCACGGGCGGGACCGACCGGCGGGGCTGGGGTGCGCTGGCCAGGCTGCTGGCCGGGCACGAGCAGCGCGACCGGGTGTTCTACCTGGCCAGCCCGCCCCGCACGTTCGGGCCGTTCTGCCGCGAGCTCGACGAGGCCGGGCTGGTGACGCCGCGCTCCCGCGTGGTGCTGGAGAAGCCGCTCGGCCATGACCTGACGAGCGCGCAGCGCATCAACGACGAGGTCGGCGCCATCTTCGACGAGCGCCAGATCTTCCGTATCGACCACTACCTGGGCAAGGAGACCGTGCAGAACCTCCTGGTCCTGCGCTTCGCCAACGCCTTCCTCGAGCCGATCTGGAACTCGCTCTGGATCGACCACGTCCAGATCACCGCGGCCGAGACCGTCGGGACGCCCGGCAGGCGCGGCTACTACGACCACGCGGGCGCGCTGCGCGACATGGTGCAGAACCACCTGCTGCAGTTGCTCACGCTGACCGCGATGGAGCCGCCCGCCCGCAGCGACCGCGAGGCCGTGCGCGACGAGAAGGTCAAGGTGCTGCAGGCGCTGCGCCCGATCACGGGCACGGAGGTCGAGCGCTTCACCGTACGCGGCCAGTACGTCGGCGCGGACGGCATGCCCGGCTACCTCGACGAGCCCGCGTCCACGCCGCCCACCGAGGCCTCGCGGAGGGTGGAGACGTTCACCGCGATCCGGGCCGAGGTGAAGAACTGGAGGTGGGCGGGGGTGCCGTTCTACCTGCGCACGGGCAAGCGGATGCCGTACCGGCGCTCGGAGATCGTGGTGCAGTTCAAGGACGTGCCGCACTCCATCTACCCGGGCGGCGCGCCGAACCGGCTGGTGCTGCGCCTGCAGCCGGAGGAGGGCATCCGGCTGGACATCATGGCCAAGATACCGGGCGCGGGCGAGGTGACGCTGAAGCCGGTGCCGCTGTCGCTGAGCTTCGGCGAGACGTTCTCGGCGCGGGTGCCGGAGGCGTACGAGCGGCTGCTGACCGACGTACTGGCCGGGAACCCGACGCTGTTCATGCGGCGGGACGAGGTGGAGGCGGCCTGGCGCTGGATCGACCCGATCCTGCACGCCTGGGAGTCGCAGGCGGAGCTGCCCGAGCCCTACCCCGCGGGGACCACCGGTCCCGCGGGCGCCCACGAACTCCTCGGCCGCAGCGGTCGCGCGTGGCACGAGGAGGGCGCGTGAACCAGCGCGCGAAGCTTACCTGCCGATGGAGAGACCTCGGGTTCACCGGCCCGACGAAGGAGCGTGCATGAACCCCGTCATTCAGCAGATCACCGACCGGATCGCCGAGCGGAGCGCCGCGAGCCGGGCCGCGTACCTGGCGCGGATCCGCCGTGACGGCGAGGCCGCGCGGGCTAAGGGGCCCGCGCGGGCGCACCTCGGCTGCGCGAACCTGGCGCACGGCTTCGCGGGCGCCTCGGGCGAGGACAAGCCCGCCCTGCGCGGCACGGCGAAGCCCGGCGTGGCCATCGTGACCAGCTACAACGACATGCTCTCCGCGCATCAGCCGTACGAGACGTACCCGCAGGAGCTCAAGGCCGCCGTGCGCAGGGCCGGGGGTGTGGCGCAGGTGGCGGGCGGCGTGCCCGCGATGTGCGACGGCATCACGCAGGGGCGGCCCGGCATGGAGCTGTCCCTCTACAGCCGCGACGTGATCGCCATGGCCACCGCGATCGCGCTGTCGCACGACATGTTCGACGCGACGCTGCTGCTGGGCGTGTGCGACAAGATCGTGCCGGGGCTGTTCGTCGGGGCGCTGCACTTCGGGCATCTGCCGGCGGTCTTCGTGCCCGCCGGGCCGATGACGTCCGGCCTGCCGAACAAGGTCAAGGCCCGCACCCGGCAGCTGTTCGCCGAGGGCAAGGTGGGCAGGGACGAGCTCCTGGACGCCGAGGCGAAGTCGTACCACTCCCCCGGCACCTGCACCTTCTACGGCACCGCCAACTCCAACCAGGCGCTGATGGAGGTCATGGGCCTGCACCTGCCGGGCTCGACGTTCGTCAACCCGCACACCGAGCTGCGCCACGCCCTCACGGCGGCCGCGGGGCGCAGGGCCGTGCAGATCACCGCGCACGGCGAGCAGTACACGCCGATCGGCGAGGTGGTCGACGAGAAGGCCATCGTGAACGCCTGCGTCGCCCTGCTCGCCACCGGCGGCTCGACCAACCACACGCTGCACCTGGTGGCCATGGCGGCGGCCGCGGGCATCGTCCTGACCTGGGACGACCTGGCCTGCCTGTCGCGGGTGGTGCCGTCGCTGACGAAGATCTACCCGAACGGCCAGGCGGACGTGAACCACTTCCGCGACGCCGGCGGCATGCAGGTGCTCATCGGTGACCTGCTGGACGAGGGGCTGCTCCACGCCGACGTGCTGACCGTCGCGGGGCGCGGACTCGACCGCTACCGCGAGGCGCCCGCCCTGGTGGACGGCGAGCTGCTCTGGTCGCCGGTCACCGGCGGCAGCGCCGACCTGGACGTGCTGCGTCCCGTCGCCGAGCCGTTCGCGGCGGACGGCGGGATCCACATGGTCGAGGGCAACCTGGGCCGGGCCGTCAGCAAGGTGTCGGCGGTCAAGCAGGAGCACCTGGTGGTCGAGGCGCCGGCCAGGGTCTTCGACGACCAGCTCGACCTGCTGAAGGCGTTCGAGGCGGGCGAGCTGGACGGGCAGGACTTCGTGGCGGTCATCCGCTACCAGGGGCCGAGCGCGAACGGCATGCCCGAGTTGCACAAGCTGACCTCGCCGCTGGCCGTGCTGCTCGACCGGGGGCAGCGGGTGGCGATCGTGACCGACGGGCGGATGTCGGGCGCGTCCGGCAAGGTGCCCGCGGCCATCCACCTGTCGCCCGAGGCGGCCGACGGCGGGCCGATCGCGCTGGTGCGCGACGGCGACGTCGTCAGGCTCGACTCGGCGGCGGGCACCCTGGAACTGCTGGTGCCGGCCGGGGAACTGGCCGGGCGCGCGCCCGAGGGACGGCCGCTGAGCGACGCGCAGTGGGTCGGGACCGGGCGTGAGCTGTTCGCCGCGTTCCGCCGGATGGCGGGGCACGCGGAGCAGGGTGCCGGGATCTTCGGGGTGAGCGGCGCCGAGTCGCCGCACCACGGCCCCGGGCTGGGCTTCCCCGCGGAGGCGGGCTCCTCGCACCTGGAGGCCGGCGCCCCCGTGGGCGCCCGCCCCGCCGGGCTGGTCCGGTGACGGTCCGGCGAGGGCTCGCGCCGGCTCGGACGATCCGGCCGCCCTGGAGGGCACGGCCGGCACGTACGGCGCGGACGGCGCGAACAGTGCGGACGGCGCGGACAGTGCGGACGGGCGTGGCATGCTGCGGTGTGAGGGGAGCCTTCTTGACGCCGGACGCCGGAGGTGCGGGTGAAGGCCTTCGACCTTCCGTGGCTGGTCGCCGACATCGGCGGGACCAACGCCCGGTTCGGCCTGGTCACCTCGCCGGGGGCGCGGCCGTCGAACGTCGCGGTCCTGGCAGGGTCCGCGTACGCCACGCTGCCCGACGCCGTGGAGGCCTATCTCGCCGGGTACGCGGGTGGGGTGCGGGG
>NZ_SMLD01000266.1:0-8340 GCF_004352805.1 Nonomuraea mesophila | reverse complement strand
CCTCCAGGGCGGCCATGGCCAGCTCGATCGCCTTGTCGAGCTGCGGGTCACGTCCCGCGACCCGGTCCTGCGGGGTGATCACCACTTCGACGTCGGGATCGACGCCGTAGTTCTCCACGCCCCAGCCCGGACCGTCGATCCAGAACGAGTAGCGCGGCTGCGTCACCCGGGTCCCGTCGACCAGGGTGTAGCGCGAGTCGATCCCGATCACGCCGCCCCACGTCCGCGTGCCCACGAGCGGCCCGATCCCGCGGTTCTTGATGCCGGCGCTGACGATGTCACCGTCGGAGGCGGCGAACTCGTCGGTGACGGCCACGATCGGCCCGCGCGGCGAGTCCTCCGGGTAGCGCATCGGCTCGTACCCGCGGACCAGCGACCACGCGGAGACCTTCCTGGACAGCTTCTCCAGCACCAGCTCCGACAGGTGCCCGCCGCTGTTCTCGCGGACGTCCACGACGAGCCCGTCGCGGGCCATCTCGTTACGCAGGTCGCGGTGGAACTGCGCCCACCCCGAGGCCACCATGTCGGGTACGTGCAGGTAGCCGAGCCGGCCGCCGGAGGCCTCCCTGACGTGGGCGCGGCGTTCCTCCACCCAGTCGTGGTAGCGCAGCTGTGTCTCGTCGGCGATGGGGTTGACGACGACGCGGCGCGGCTCGCCTCCTGAGGCCGGGCGGATGGTCAGCTCGGTGGGCTGGTCGGCGGTGCCGGCCAGGAGGGCGAGCGGACCGCGTACCGAGTCGACGGGGCGGCCTCCGACGGCGGTGATCGCGTCGCCGGGACGGACCGCGACGCCCGGGGCGAGCAGCGGCGAGCGGGCGGCGGGGTCGGACGACTCTCCGGGCAGGATGCGGGTGACCCGCCACACGCCGTCGTCGTCCCTGGCCAGGTCGGCGCCGAGCAGTCCCTGACGGCGGCGCGGGTCGGAGCCGCCGCCGGCCGCCGCGGCGTAGGCGTGCGAGGTGCCCAGCTCGCCCTGGGCCTCCCAGAGCAGGTCGATCAGCTCGGAGTGGGAGCCGATGCGGTCGATCAGCGGCTCGTAGCGGTCGAGCACGGCCTGCCAGTCGACGCCGTTCATGTCCTCGCGCCAGAAGTGGTCGCGCATGAGCCGCCCCGCCTCGCGGAAGCCCTGCCGCCATTCGGCGATCGGGTCGATCTGGACGGTGACGCGGTCGAGGTCGATGGTGACGACCTCGTCCCCTTCGCCGGCGGCGCGGGTCTGCAGGCCGTTCTTGCCGTTGGTGACGAGCCGCGCGCCGTCGCCGCTCACCTCGAACGCACGCAGCTCCCTGCCGAGCTCGGCCTTGGCGCGCTTCTTGAGGTCGTACCGTTCGAGCACGGTGTCGTTCTCGGACTCGGTGCCGTCGCCCAGGCGGCCGGTGAGCGGGTGGCGCAGCCAGAGGAGGGCGTCCTTGGCGGTGCGCAGGTTGCCGTAGAGGCCCGCGGGCACCGGCACCGGCACCACGCGGGAGGCAATGCCGTCGGGGTCGACCTCGGTGCGCGGCGGCGCGTCGTCCTTGGCGCCGTCGTCCTTGGCGGGTTTGTCGTCCTCGCCGTTGAAGCCGCGGCCCTGCAGCGAGGGGTCGAACGGCGACGGCGTGCCGGCCTGCAGCGGCACGAGGTAGGGGCGGCACCCCTGGGGGAACGACAGGTCGAAGCCGTGGACGTCGTAGACGGGGTCGAAGGTCCGGACCGACAGGAACGCCAGGTGTTTGCCGTCCTTGGTGAAGACGGGGTCGTAGTCGGCGAAGCGCACCGGGGTCACCTCGATCACGGAGGTCCCGTCCACGCGCCCGATCTTGATCTGCGACAGCGGCTGCTGGTGCGGGTACGCCCAGGCCAGCCAGCTCGAGTCGGGCGAGAACGTCAGGCCGCTGACGTCTCCCTGCGTGGTGCGGTCGAGCTCGCGGAGGTCGCCGGACTCGAGGTCGGCGACGAGCAGCCGCCCGTCGTGGGTGGCCACCGCCACGTGCCGGCCGTCGGGGGCGGCCGCCAGTTCGAGCACGCGGCCGAGCTGCCCGGTGGCCAGGGTCCTGATCTCCCCTCCCGGCGTGCCGACCTCCAGCCCGTCCTCGCCGCCGGCGTCGGACACCCACACGGCCCGCCCGCGGGAGTCGAGGGCCTGCGGCAGCCGTACGCGGACGCCGGGTTCGGCCCGCAGCACGCCGGCGGGGCCGTCGCGGTGGGTCACCCAGTGGGCGGTGCCGCGGATCTCCACGGCGCTGGCCCGCCCGGAGGTGTCGGGCGAGAACGAGCCCGCCCGCAGCGGCGCCGGCCGCCGCGCCCGCCCGGGCCGGGGTCCGCCCAGGCGCACGTCCAGCCGGTACGGCTCGGCGTCGAGGCTCTCCAGCAACCACAGGTCGCCGGCGTGGCTGTAGATGACCCGCCGGCCGTCACCGGCGGCGTGGCGGGCGTAGAACTCGTCGTGCGAGCTGTGTTTACGCAGGTCGGAGCCGTCAGGGCGGGCGGAGTAGAGGTTTCCGACGCCGTCGATGTCGGCCAGGAACACGATCCGGTCCCCCACCCAGCCGACCGACCAGTACTGGGCCGTGCTGTCGGCGAACAACCTGGTGAACTCCCCGTCGCCCGCGGCGTCGATCCAGATCTTGCCCGCCGTACCGCCCCGGTAGCGCTTCCACTGCGACGGCTCCCGCCACATGGACGACACGGTCGCCACCTGTGCGCCGTTGACGGCGACGTCGCTCACCCACCCGTACGGCAGGCGCGTGGCGGGTCCTCCGTCGAGGGGCACCGCGTAGGCCCAGCTCCTGCTGTGGCCGCCCTGCCCGGCGGGGCTGACCGCGAGCACGTCGCCGTCCGGCGTCCATCCGCGTACGCCGGTCGTGTTGCCCCAGTGGGTCAGCCGTTCGCCCTCCGGCCCGTCGATCTCGGCCGCGAACACCTCGGGGGCGCCCTCCTTGCCGCTGGTCCACGCGATGCGGCTGCCGTCGGGCGAGAATCTCGGATGCGACACCGGTACGCGGTCTGCGGTGAAGCGCCAGGCTCTGCCTCCTGTCAGAGGTGCGAGCCAGACGTCGTCGTCGGCGACGAAGGTGACCACGTCACCGTGCAGGTGCGGGTATCTGAGGTATGCGCCATTTGTCACAGATGCACACTAATGCGCGAGACCAAGGGCGACCCAAGAATTCTCTCCCCAGCGAACTCACCCTGTCCCCGGAACGGCCAAGTCCGGGATGCGCCGGTCATGTGGGGGAATGTGCACTTTTCCGGCTTCCGTATCCCTGTGAGGCATCATGAAGATCCTCGTCCGCCCGCACCAGATCCCGCCCAGGCTGGCCGCCGCGGCCATCATCCTCAACTCCGGTCTCAGCAAGTCAGGCGCCGGCGAGGACACCGCCGCGAGCCTGCACGGCATGGCCTCGGGCACCTACCCGCTCCTGCGCAAGGTGACTCCGTCCACCTTCACCAAGCTGCTGTCCAAGACGGAGATCGCCCTCGGCGTGGCCCTGCTGGTGCCGTTCGTGCCGTCGCTCCTCGCGGGGGCCGCGGTGACGGGCTTCGCCGCGGGGCTGCTCGGCCTGTATCTCAAGACGCCCGGCCTGCGGCAGGAGGGCAGCCTGCGCCCCAGCCAGCAGGGCATCGCGATCGCCAAGGACGTCTGGCTGCTGGGCATCGGGCTGGGCCTGGTGGCCGAGGAGATGCGTGACCACCGTCCATGAGGATCTGCCGTTCCTGGACGCTAAGCCCGGCGAACAGGGGTAGCCCGCACGCATGGTACAAATCGGCTACACCCTGATGTCCGAACAGACCCCGGCCCGCGAGCTGGTCGACTACGCCGCGACGGCCGAACGGATCGGCTTCGACTACGCGGTCATCTCCGACCACTACTTCCCGTGGCTGGAGGAGATGGGGCACTCGCCCTACTGCTGGTCGGTGCTGGGCGCGGCGGCCCAGGTCACCGAGCGGATCCCGCTCATGACGTACGTGACCTGCCCCATCATGCGTTACCACCCGGCGGTGGTCGCGCAGAAGGCGGCCACGATGGGCGTGCTGAGCGGCGGCCGGTTCACCTTGGGGCTCGGCGCGGGCGAAAATCTGAACGAACACGTCATCGGCGAGGGCTGGCCCCCGGTCGACACCAGGCACCGGATGTTCGCCGAGGCCGTACAGATCATCAGAGAGCTCTTCAGCGGCGAGTACGTCACCCGCCAGGGCGAGTTCTACGACGTCGACTCGGCCAAGCTGTACGACCTGCCGGAGCGGCCGGTGCCGATCGGCATCGCCGCCTCCGGCGGGCAGTCGGCCGAGCTCGCCGCCGAGCACGGCGACGTCCTCATCATCAACGAGCCGCTGCCGGAGGTGGTGCAGCAGTTCCGCGCGGCGGGCGGGCACGGCAAACCCGTCTACGGCCAGCTCGCCCTCTCCTACGACACCGACGCCGAGGCCGCCAAGGAGCGCGCGCACACGTTGTGGCGCTGGGCGTCGACGGGCGGCTGGAAGGTCATGGCCGAGCTGCCCGCGCCGGTGAACTTCGCCGCCGCCGCAAGCACCGTGCGCCCGGAGGACGTGGCCCGGAACGTGCCCTGCGGCGACGACGTGGACGCGGTCGTGCAGGCCGCGCGGACGTACGTCGACGCGGGATATACCCACATCGCGCTCGTCCAGATCGGCCACGACCGGCAGCAGCCCTTCTTCGACTGGGCGGAGAAGGAACTGCTGCCGGCCCTGCGCGCGCTCTAGAGGCTTCCAGAGCTTCCAGTGCTTTCAGGGGCTTCTAGGGGACGATGTTGACCAGCTTGGGCGCCCGGACGATCACCTTGCGAGGCGCCTTGTCCAGGTAGGCGGCGACCTTCTCCGAGGCCAGGGCCAGCGCCCGCAGGTCGTCCTCGCCGATGCCGGGCGGGACCTCCAGGCGGTCGCGGACCTTGCCCGCGACCTGGACCACGCAGGTGACCGACTCCTGCACCAGCAGCGCCGGATCGGCCACCGGCCATCCGCCGAAGGCGACGTTGCCGGTGCGGCCCAGCCGCTCCCAGCCCTCCTCGGCGGTGTAGGGGGCCACCAGTGACAACATGATCGCCAGCGTCTCGGCGGCCTCGCGCACCGCCGGGTCGGCCGGGCCCGGGCCGGAGTCGATGGCCTTGCGCGCGGCCGAGGTCAGCTCCATCATGCGCGCCACCGCCACGTTGAAGCGGTAGGACTCGACCAGCCTGGTGACCTCGTCGATCGCACGGTGGGTGACCTTGCGCAGCTCGGTGTCGCCGCCCTCGAAGGCCACCCCTGGCTCGCTGGTGACCTCCGACATCACGCGCAGCGCGCGGGCCAGAAACTTCTGCGAGGCGGCCGGCGACAGGTCGGCCCAGTCGATGTCGTCCTCGGGCGGCCCGGCGAAGATCATGGTCAGGCGCACGGCGTCGACGCCGAAGTCGTCGATCTGCTGGCCCAGGTCCACGCCGTTGCCCAGGGACTTCGACATGGCCTTGCCGCCGTTGATCACCTGGCCCTGGTTGAGCATGCGGACGAACGGCTCGGTGAAGTCGATCATGCCCATGTCGTGCAGGACCTTGGTGAAGAAGCGGGAGTACAGCAGGTGCAGCACCGCGTGCTCGATGCCGCCGACGTACTGGTCGATCGGGCCCCACTTGCGCACCTGCTCGGGGTCGAACGGGCCGTCGGTGTAGCCCGGCGAGCAGTAGCGCAGGAAATACCACGACGAGTCGACGAAGGTGTCCATCGTGTCGGTGTCGCGCTGGGCGGGACCGGAGCACTTGGGGCACTCGACGTTGACCCACTCCGTCGCGCTGGCCAGCGGGGAGACGCCCTTGGGCGCCAGCGCCTCGCCGCGCATGTCGGGCAGGGTGACCGGCAGCTGCTCGTCGGGGACGGGCACCTCGCCGCAGTCGGGGCAGTGGATGATCGGGATGGGCGTGCCCCAGAACCGCTGGCGGGACAGCAGCCAGTCGCGCAGCCGGAAGTTGACCGCGCCCGTGCCCCTGCCGTCGGCCTCCAGGATCTGGATGATCTTGGCGATGGCCTCGGTCTTGCTCAGGCCGTCGAGCGGCCCGGAGTTGACCAGCGTGCCCTCGCCCGGCGTGGCCTCACCGGTCTCGCCCGGGTCGGCCAGACCCGTGTGCACGACGACCTTCACCGGCAGCCCGAACTTCAGCGCGAAGTCCAGGTCGCGCTGGTCGTGGGCGGGCACGGCCATGATGGCGCCGTGGCCGTAGTCGGACAGCACGTAGTCGGCCGCCCAGACGGGGATGCGCTCGCCGTTGACCGGGTTGATCGCGTAGCGGCCCAGGAAGACGCCCGTCTTCTCCTTGTCGGTGGCCAGCCGCTCGATGTCGCTCAGCTTGGCGACCTCGGCGCGATAGGCCTCGAAGTCGGCGCGGTGCTCGTCGGTGACGATCTCGTCGGCCAGCGCGGCGTCGGCGGCGACCACGAAGAACGTGGCGCCGAACAGCGTGTCGGGCCGCGTGGTGTAGACGTGGACCGGCTCGTCGCGGCCTTCGATCTCGAACAGCACGTCGGCGCCCTCGGAGCGGCCGATCCAGTTGCGCTGCATGGTCAGCAGCCGCTCGGGCCAGGCGTCCAGCTGCTCCATGTCGTCCAGCAGGCGCTGCGCGTAGTCAGTGATCTTGAAGTACCACTGCGTCAGCTCGCGGCGGACGACGTCGGCGCCGCAGCGCTCGCACTTGCCGGCCACGACCTGCTCGTTGGCCAGCACGGTCTGGTCGTTGGGGCACCAGTTGACCAGGCCGCCCTTGCGGTAGGCCAGGCCGCGCTCGAAGAACCGGTTGAACAGCCACTGGTTCCACCGGTAGTAGTCCGGGTCGCTGGTGTGCAGGCGACGCGACCAGTCGAAGGCGACGCCGTAGCGCCGGAAGGAGTGGGCCTGCGTCTCGATGTTGGCGTAGGTCCACTCGGCCGGGTGGGCGTTGCGCCGGATCGCGGCGTTCTCGGCCGGCAGCCCGAAGGAGTCCCAGCCGATGGGGTGCAGGACGTTGTAGCCCTGCTGCATCCAGAAGCGCGCGATGACGTCGCCGATGGCGAAGACCTCGCCATGGCCCATGTGCAGGTCACCCGACGGGTAGGGGAACATGTCGAGCATGTAGCGCCGCTCGCGGGGGTCGGCCGGGTCCTCGCTCGCCCGGTAGGGGTCCTGCTCCTCCCATCGCTGCTGCCATTTGGCCTGCAGCGCCTGCGGATCGTACTCACTCACGGCTACTGTCCTTCGGATTGACTCGGACCCATAAGAAAACCCCCCGTGCACACAACGAGGGGTGGAGCCGCGACGGCGAGATCTTCAGGGCCGTCGCGGCCCGCTAAGAAGCAGGGTCGCGGAACGCATGTGTCAAGCCTAGCGCACCTCTTCGGCTGAATGCGGATACTCGATCGAGGCCGGCGGGCACAATAGATCCTTCAGGTTCAGTGAGACCTGAAGGTGATGTATCCGTTGTGACCTCTTTCGTCCCAGAAGAATAGCCTTATCACCGTGGTGTACCCAGCAGAGCCTGATCGTCCGGATGCCGACCTGCCGCTCCAGGATCCGCCGACCGATCCTGACGGCTTCGCTCGTTTCGCTGCGGAACGGCCTGCATCTCCTGGAAAATCCCATGAGATCATGCCTGGAACGTCAAATCCGGATATAAGGGTAGATCCGGACACCACTTGGGGAGGGCCGCCCATGGCAGCGGATGATTCCGGACCACACCTGCCGTCCTGGCCCGACGCGCCGCAGCGCGACGGATCCGGCAGCCGGTCGTCCGGCTCGCACGCGGCCGACGTTCCCACCTCGTGGCCCGAGGCGCCCGCTGACGGAGACCCCGCGTGGCCAGAGCCCCCGCGCACGGACGACTCCTGGCCCGAACCTCCACGCCGATCGCGTCACGCCGCCTCCCCGCAGGACACCTCCCCGGCCTGGCCCGAACCGCCCCAGGACACCACCGGCCCGAACTGGCCGGACCTGCCACCCCAGAGCACCACCGGCCCGAACTGGCCCGACCTTCCGCCGCAGAGCGGCACCTCTCCGTCCTCCTGGCCCGACACCGCACAGGCCGGCACCACCTCCCCCTCCGCCTGGCCCGACACCGCGCAGAGTGCTCCAGCGGCCCCGAGGAACGATCCCTCCGCCATCGGCACCGGCCCGTCCGCGTGGCCCGAGGTCGCGCCGCAACCGAGCACCGGCGCCCCCTGGCCGGACCTGCCGCCGCAGGACAACACCGGGCCGACCGCACGGCCGGCGGGCTCCGCGCAGAACGCCGCCGCCCCCTCCTGGTCCGACGCACCTCGCCAGGACGCGCCCACCTCGTGGTCCGCCGCCTCCTCCTCGGAGGTGCCCATGTCGTGGCCCGAGGCCTCCCCGCAGAGCACGGCCGGACC
>NZ_SMLD01000265.1:0-8620 GCF_004352805.1 Nonomuraea mesophila | reverse complement strand
CGAACAAAGGGGGCGGGATAGCGCTTTCCAGCGCTATGCGATGAAATGTCATTGATCCTGCTACAGGTTGGAGACCTCGTGCCCCTGTTCGACATGCCCCTTGAACAACTTCGCGGCTACCTTCCCGACCGCGACGAGCCGGCCGACTTCGACGCGTTCTGGTCCCGCACCCTGGCCGAGGCCAGGGAGCCCGGCCCGGCCGCCGAATACGTCCCGTACGACCTGCCCTTCGCCGCCGTGGACGTCTTCGACGTCTCCTTCGCCGGGTGGGGCGGCCACCGGATCAACGGCTGGTTCCTGCTGCCGAAGGGCGCGGACGGCCCGGTGCCGTGCGTGATGCACTACATCGGCTACAGCGGCGGGCGCGGGTTCCCCAAGGACCACCTGATGTGGCCGGCGGCCGGGTACGCGGTGTTCGTGATGGAGACGCGCGGCCACGGCGGCGGCAACGTGGGCAGCCCCGGCACCACCGGCGACCCGCACGGCAGCGCCGGACCGCAGGCGCCCGGCATGATGACGCGCGGCATCCTCGACCCCGACGACTACTACTACCGGCGGGTCTTCACCGACGGGGTCAGGGCGGTCGACGCGGCGGCCGAGCACCCTGCGGTCGACGCCCGGCGCATCATCGTCTCGGGCGGCAGCCAGGGAGGCGGCATCGCGCAGGCCACCGCCGCGCTGCACCCCTCGGTCAGGGCCGCGCTCATCGACGTGCCGTTCCTGACCCACTTCAGGCGCGCGGTCGAGATCACCGGGCGCGACCCGTACCAGGAACTGGTGCGTTTCCTCGCCACCCGGCGGGACACCGCGGACCAGGTGTTCCGCACGCTCTCATACTTCGACGGCCTCAACTTCGCCGCGCGCGGCCGGGTCCCGGCGTTGTACTCCGTGGCGCTGATGGACGACGTGTGCCCGCCGTCCACGGTGTTCGCCGCCTACAACCACTGGCAGGGCCCCAAGGAGATCACGGTGTGGCCCTGGAACAACCACGAGGGCGGCGGCGGGTTCCAGTCCGAGGAGCAGCTGCGCTACCTGCACAAGCTGCTCAGCGAGGACTGAGCGGGCGCGCCCGTGCCGGACCGCCCGTGCCGGACCGCTGGAAGGGTCCGGCACGGCGGCGGCCGTGTCAGGCGCTCTGCTCGGTGACCAGGAAGGACACGCTCCCTTGGTCGTCGGCTCCGGCGTCCAGAGACTTGTCCTCCAGCACAGTGGCGGCCACAGGATCGAGGTAGACCCGAGCTCCTTCCGACTCGACCACCGCGTCCGCCGGTTCGGGGGCGGTGGCCAGGGAAAGGGTGAGCGAACTCGCGCCTTCGCCCTGCGACGAGATGCGGATCCCGCTCTGCGAGGGCTCGGGCGCGGCCGCGGTCAGGTCGCGGATCGCCTGGGCGGCGTTGGCTGTCAGGGTGAGCACTACGGCTCCTCCTCACGTTCGACGTACACGAGTTGGCTGCCCTTCCCTCCTCAGTCAGGCTCAACCCTTCGTGACCGTTTCTTTATCAAATTTCTTGTTCAGGCCCGTCCGGTACGTCGCCGCGTGGACAATGGTGCCCATGGACCTCGCGGCGCTGCGCAACGACATGGTGGCGGCGCTGCGCGAGCGTCAGCACGTCGGTGAGCCGGTGGCCGCCGCCATGCGCGCGGTGCCCCGCCATCTCTTCGTCCCCGGCACCGACCCCGAGGACGCCTACCGCGACCAGCCCATCGTCACCAAACGCGACGAGCGGGGCACGCCGATCAGCTCGTCCTCCCAGCCCGCGATCATGGCGGCCATGCTCGACCAGCTCGGCGTGCTGCCCGGCCACCGGGTGCTGGAGATCGGCGCCGGCACCGGCTACAACGCCGCCCTGCTCGCCCGCCTGACCGGTCCCGGCGGGTGGGTGGTGAGCGTCGACATCGACCCCGACATCGCGGCGCAGGCGCGCGGCCACCTCGCCGCCGCCGGGACGTCCGGGGTCGAGGTGGTGTGCGCCGACGGCGCCGGGGGTCATCCGCCGCTCGCCCCCTACGACCGCGTGATCGCCACGGTGGGCGTCTGGGACCTGGCCCCGGCCTGGCTGGAGCAGCTGACGCCGGAGGGGCGGCTCGTGGTGCCGCTCGACCTGCGCGGCGTACAGGTGTCGGTGGCCTTCGAGCGCGCCGAGGGCTGCTGGGAGAGCGTGTCGGTGGTTCCGTGCGGGTTCATGCGGATGCGCGGCCCGTCGGCCGGCACGGAGGCGCTCATGACCGTACGCCGCGACCCCGAACTGCTGCTGACCCTGCCGGAGCCCCGGGAGGTCGGCGACGTGGCGGCCGCGCTCGACGCCGCGCCCACCGAGCTCGCCACGGGCGTGCGCGATGACGCGCCGCCTTACCTGACGGGCCAGGGCGTCTGGTTGTGGCTGGCGCTGCACGAACCCCGCTGGTGCGCCCTGAGCGGCAAGCTGGAGGCGGGATACGGCGCCACCGCCGGCATCGTCGGCACGGCAGGCGCAGCAGGCGCAGGCGGTACAGGAGGCGCAGGAGGCGTAAGCGGTAACGCTGGCGGAGGCGGCGGAGGCGGCGGAGGCGGCGGAGGCGGCGCAGAAGGCATCGCGCTGCTCGCCCTGCGGGACGGGGCGATCGTCGTACGCGGCCACGGACCCGGCGGCGCGAGGCTGGCGGCCGACCTGGCCGGGCACGTCCGGGCATGGGAGGCGGCCGGCCGCCCGGACGCGGGCACGCTCCGCGTACGAGCCTGGCAGGGGCCCGCGCCCGGCGACGGGGCCGCCATCATCGAGAAGCGCCACACCACCCTGGCGCTGAGCTTCGCGTAGCACCCCCGGCCTTTCGCGGGTCGCAAGGGTTCCCGCGCCGCGCCCCTGGAAGCGCGCGTTCCGTACGGCTCGCTGAGCCTTCCCGGGAGTTCGTGTCCGGCCGGTGAGGCGGTTTCGCGGGGTGTCGTGGACAGCGGTGGTGCGTCTGTTCCGGGATACCGGAATGAGGGTGAAAACTGCCCGACAAAATGTGGATTTATGGCGATATGGGGTATTTGTCAGGATTGAACCAGGACGAGCGCATGGGGGGATCGTCGTGGCAATGGAAACAGAGATCCGCAACCTGCTCGACTGCCACGTGGTGGGGTCGGACGGCCAGTCGATCGGCAAGGTGGGCCAGGTCTACCTCAATGATCGCTCGGGCGAGCCGGAGTGGGTGACCGTACGCACGGGGCTCTTCGGCATGAAGCAGACCTTCGTGCCTCTGGCCAACGCCCGTCGCTCGGGGGAGGAGATCAAGGTCCCCTTCGACAAGGAGATGATCAAGGGCGCTCCGAACATCGACGTCGATGATCGCCTCACGATCGAGGAGGAGGCCGACCTCTACCGCTACTACGGCATGCGGCCGTCGAGCGTCCCGCAGCAGCGCGCCGGCGAACCGCGTACCGCGAGGACTCCGGTCACGGGGGACCGGCCGGACAGGCCGGATGCCACCGGCGGGAACGCGGGCGCGCCCCGCGACGACCTCATCACCGGAGGCCCGGCGGGTGGCACGGCAGGCAAGAGCGCCCCGGGAGGCACCATGGGAGGCACGGCGGGGGAGATGGGCCGGCGGGACGTCGCCGGCACGACGGCCGGCCCCGACGTCAGGGGCGAACGCGTCGGCGGCGACCTCGCCGACGAGCACGACATCTCCATGACCCGGTCGGAGGAGCGCCTTCGCATCGGCAAGGAGACCAGGGAGACAGGCCGCGTCCGCCTCCACAAGTACGTCGACACCGAGACCGTCCACGAGACGGTGCCGCTCTCGCACGAGGAGGTCGTGATCGAGCGCGAGGCCGTCCACGAAGGGGACGCGGCGGCGGCGCACGACGTGGAGATCGGCGAGGAAGACCGCGAGCTGATCCTGCACGAGGAGCGTCCGGTCGTCGGCAAGGAGACCAGGCCGGTCGAGCGGATCCGCGTCACCAAGCGGGACGTGCGGCACGAGGAGACCGTCGAGGGCCAGATCCGCAAGGAGCGGCTGGAGATCGACGAGGACGGAGAGAGCGGCGAGAGGGGCGAGGGCGAGATGTTCGGCCACCGCGGGAGCGACCTTCCCCCGGAGCGGTGACATTCGGGGCAGTGGTGCCGGATGCGCCGCTGCGGACCTTGCAGGCAAAGCCCCGGTCGCTGGTGAGAGGCATCAGCGCCCGGGCTTTTCCGCGCCGCCCCCGGTGCTCGCTGACGTTCGGGTAACCACGCACTTCGAAGTGCGTTCTTGTGGCACGTACCGATCCGAGGCAACAGTGTCCCCATGAACATGCGGCATGAACGAATCAGCATCCTCGGTCTGGGAGCCATGGGGCGCGCGCTCGCGGGCGCGCTCCTCGAAGCCGGTCGCGAGGTGACCGTCTGGAACCGTACGCCCGCGAAAGCGGACGACCTCGTCGCCCGGGGCGCGCGGGAGGCGTCGAGCGTGGAAGAGGCGATCGAGGCGGGCGACCTGACGGTCGCATGCCTGCTGGACGACGCCAGCGTCCGGGAGGCGCTCGCGCCGGCCACGCACAACCTGGACGGGAGGACGCTCGTCAACCTCACCAGCGGCTCGGTACGGCAGGCACGTGAGCTCGCCGGATGGCTCGAGAAAGACGGGGCGCGCTTCCTCGCCGGCGGGATCATGGCCGTGCCTCCGACGATCGGGACGGAGGGAGCCTTCATCCTCTACAGCGGAGCACGTGACCTGTTCGACCGGGTCGCCCCCGTGCTCGGCCCTCTCGGCCGTCCTCTCTGGGCGGGCGAGGACCCAGGATTCGCGGCGCTGTACGACATGGCCGCGCTGAGCGGCATGTACGGCATGAGTGCCGGGGCGGACCACGCCGTGGCACTGGTCCACGCGGAAGGCGGCGACGTGGAGACGTTCAAGCGCGAGGTGCTTCAGCCGTGGATGGAGCAGATGCTCGCGATCACGGTCCCCGGCGCCGACGTGAGCGAATCCGTTCCCGACGAGTACAACCCCGCGATGCAGGCGACCGGCCTGGAGACCCTCCTTTCCGCCTCCCAGGAGGCGGGTGTGCCCGCGGACCAGGCCGGACACCTGCGCGCCTCGCTGTGGCGGATGCGGCGCGCCATCGCCGCCGGCTGAGCCCGTGCCACAGGAGCGGGGCGGGTGGCCCGGCTATCATGAGGCAGGTGCGCAACCCGCCCTACATCTGTGCCCTCGACGCCGCGATGGACGTCGTCGGGGGCAAGTGGAAAGCGCTGATCCTGTGGGCGCTGGCCGAGCGGCTCCACCGGTTCGGCGAGTTGCGCCGCACTCTCCCCGGCGTCAGCGAGAAGGTGCTCGCCCAGCAGCTACGCGAACTCGAGGCGGACGGGATCGTCCGGCGGACCGTGTTCGAGGAGAAGCCACCCCGAGTCGAATACGCACTGACCGACGAAGGCGTCGCCCTCTACACGGCGCTCGGCGCCTTGGGAGAATGGGGTGTTCGCCGCATGCGCACGCTCGGTGTCGTCCCCACGCACGGCAAGGACCAGGCCGGGGCGTGAGAGTGGGGCGGCGCGCTCACGATCCACGGCTGGAACGCTCGGCGTACAGCTCGATCTCGTTCAGCATGCTGCACGTCCGGCCGATCTCGGGGTCGCAGCCGTCCGTCGGCGTGGTGACGATCTTGACGTGCCGCCCGGTGTGCCGGAGCTCCGAGTAGCGCATCGCGTAGTCGGTCCTGCCGGTGACGGTGAGCGCGGGCTCGCCCCAGGTCCGGCCGTCGCGTGAGAGGTAGACGCGGGCTCCGGCCGGATGGCCGGGGCGCAGGCTGAGGCCGATCCGGGTGAAGGCGTAGGGCCGGTCCAGGTGCAGGACGTAGCGGCCGCGGCCGGCGGCGACCGCGCCCGACCAGTAGGCCGTGCTGCCGTCGAAGGCGGCGGCGGGCCTTGTCCTCGGCCGGTAACGGCTGGTCCACCTCATCGTGGTGTCGACCGTGAGGTCCCCGCGCCGGCGCATCGCCCCCAGGTCCAGCAGGCCGGGGCCGGGAGGGGTCACGGTGAACAGGCGGCGCTTGATCGCGTACCAGCCGCCGTGCTCGAACCGGCCGTGCGCCGGGCAGGCCGTCTCGTTGAGCAGCCCGTCGGGCCGTACGCCCGGCAGTTTGCAGTTGTCGAAGACCTGGATCAGCCGGTGCGGGCCGATGGCGGCCACGCCGGTGTAGCCGGACGATCCGTGCGTGTCCCAGATGCCGTCGCGGTTGTGGTAGGTCACCCACGGCTGCAGCCACGCCTCGCCGAGCCCGTCGGGGGAGACGGCCAGCCAGTTGTCCGGCCGCCCCGCGCTCAGCACGAGCACCCCCGCCGGGGTCAGCAGCAGCCGGGGCGCCACTCCGCGCACCACGCAGTCCGCGCCGGAGGATAGACCGGACAGGCGCAGCTCGCGCGCCGGCGACCAGGTGCGGCCGCCGTCCGCCGAACGGCTCTGGTGCAGCGTGGAGTATTTTCCGCCGTCGTGGCGGAGCACTGCCAGCAGGCTGCCGTCCGCGGTCTGCGCGACGGCCGCCTCGGTGTAGCCGAACCCCTCGGACGGCGTGGCGATCACCCCGCGCCGCGTGAACGTCGTCCCGCCGTCCTGGCTGGCGTACACCTCGGCCTGGTACGCCCCCGTGCCGCCGTAGCGGGCGTAGACCGAGATCAGGATCGTCCCGTCGGGAAGCTGGACCGGAGCCCCGTACGCGGCCCCGCCGGGCAGCAGGTCGCCCGGCGTGGTCAGGGTCGCCTCGGACCGCAGCCAGCTCTCGCCGTCGTCCAGCGAGGACGAGGTGAGCACGCCCAGAGCGGCCGTGTGCGGGCCTGTCCTGGCCGGATAGTACTCGGTGGCGAAGAAGCGGCCGTCGTGCAACTCGACGGGCGGCTCGCGCAGCGGCGACCGGCTCGGCGGGCCGAACGTGGCGCCCCCGTCGCCCGAGACCACGGCCGCGTTGGTGAGGGTGACGACCTCGTCGACGTTCGTGGTGTAGGTGACGAGCACCTTCCGCTCAGGAACGCCGCCGCGCCCGCGCACGTCGAGCACCGACACGTTCGGGAAGCCGGCGAACTCCAGCCGCTCGGAGGCCGTCGGCTCCCGCGCGGGCGGCCGCGGGAACGGGTGGACGAGATCGGGTGAGGAAGCACTGGCGATCAGGTAACCCTCGCTCGCGGCGGGGCGGTCCGGCAGCACGCAGTAGCCGGCTCCCGCCCGCGCGGACGCCGGAAGCGTCGCCGGAAGTGCCCCCGGCAGCGTGGCCGGCAGCGTGGCGGACAGCGTGGCCGACAGGGCCGTCGACAAGGCCGTGACCACGGTCGCATGCATCAGCACCGGCCCCGCCTCTCACCTCCGGTACGCCAACGGTACGGACTCTAGATCACCCGGCGCCGGTGACCCGGTATTCACCTGCGGGGAGTCGCCGGTTCACGCCGGGACGAGCCCAGAAGATTCATACCTTTCGTAAAGTGACAGTTGACATGAATCCCCAGTATGACGACGATCGAGGCGGCACCATTAAGTGTGAATTTACGTAGGTCGAGAGACCGCGGGTCGGGAGGTGGCCCTACATGAGCATCGAGCCCAGGGCGCAAGTGGCCCCAGAGCGCGTGCTGCCAGGCCCGGTGCCCGTGGCGCCGGAGGCGGCCGCGCAGCAGCGCGTGGTCCAGCGGATCTGCGCCAGGGTGGCCCCCGAGGGCATGAGGATCGGCGTCGGCGATCTGCCGCCGGGAGGCCTGCAGGTGTGGATCGAGACGCCGGTGGACATCGCCGCCGCGCCGGAGTCATGGGTGCTGCACCACCGCATGGCCCGCGAAGTGGCGCTGGTCGGCTGGCACTGCGAGGCGGACGCCGACCGCCTGCTGGTCCTCGGCTGGAGCGCCGCGTGCCTGCACAACCGCGTACGCCTGCTGCAGAGCGGCCTGCGCCGGCTGGCCGACTTCGAGCACACCGCACAGCGGGCCGTGCAACTCGACGGGCAGGACCCGGACGACGAGCCGCCCGCACAGGTGGCCGCGGCCGTCTGCTCCTCGATCGAGCGGCGGCTGCGCTGGCCGGAACGGCTGGCCGAGCTCGCCGGGTTCGAGCGCAGCTCGGAACTGCCGCACCTGCAACTGCTCCTCGCCCAGGTCGCCGGCCTGGAGACCAAGGTCGCCCGCGCCTGCGAGGAACACCTCGTCATGGCGCGCGTGCTGGCCAGGGCCGTCTGCGAGCAGTACACGCGGCACCGCGACCTGCACCGCGCGCAGCGGGACGTGCTGGCGGAATCGCGCCGCTGGGTGCACGCCAGCACCATGATCCGTGGCTCGGCCGGCGCCCGGCCGAGCACCCCGGGCGTCGGCCGTCCCCACATGGGGCTGACGGAACGCCGCATCGCCGCGAGCGTCATCAACCACGGCGTGCCGCGCGTGACCCGCGCGGCCACCGCTCCACGGGCCGACCACCTCGGCCGTACGGAGGACGCACGCTGACCTCGATCCGCTCAACGGCGAGCGGTCACCCGGAAAAACCCACACCAGTCCGGTAGGAGAGCTCCCGTCATGCGAACCCCCCCGCACCTGCCCGCCCGGGCCAGGCACGAGCACCGAGACCCCGAGCACGTACGGCGCCACCCGTACGGCCTGCACGACATCCCCCCGCAGACCGGGCCGCGCCACCCGCTCGCCCTCCCCGACAC
>NZ_SMLD01000264.1:0-8946 GCF_004352805.1 Nonomuraea mesophila | reverse complement strand
CCACCTTGCGCGCCCGCCTCCTGACCGCCGCCCGCCGCCCGCGCCACCGCCCCGGCCCGCCGGAACGCCCGCCCGAAAGCCTGGTGGCGGGTCCGCCGGGCACCCGGCCGGAACGTCCGCTGGAGGGCCCGACGGAAGCGTGGCGGCGGCCGAAGCCGCTGACGGTGCTGGCGGCGGTGTCCGCGGCGGCCGCGGCGGTGCTGGGCGCGCTGGCCGTCGACGCCCACCGCGACCTCGGCGACCTGTCCACCAGGACGGGAGAGCTGGCCGCGGTGCTGGCCGCGCCCGACGCCCGCACGGTACGCCTGCCGGTCGCCACCGGCGGCACCGGCACCGTGGTGCTCTCCCGCTCCGAGGGACGGATGGTGTTCACCTCGTCCGGGCTGCGGGACCTGCCCGGCTCCCATGACTACGAGCTGTGGCTGACGGGACCGCGAGGCGCGCGCGCCGCCGGGCTGCTCGACCGCGTGGGAGGCGGGGCGACCGTCCCCGTGGTGGCCCCGCTGGACGGCGACCGGCGGGTGGCGCTCACCGTCGAGCCCGCGGGCGGCTCCGAGAGGCCCACCACGCGCCCCATCATGGTGGGCGGCCTGCCCTCCACGTGAACGGGCTTCGGTCAGGCGCGGGTGAGGCGGGCGAGCAGCACGTCGAGGGCGGCCAGCGAGCCGTCGCGGACCCTGGCGTACTCCTTCTCCGGATACTGCCGGGGGCCGTTCTCGATCAACAGGATCAGGTAGAGGTAGGCGCGGTAGAGGTCGAGCCGGGTCAGCGCGGAAGGGGTCAGCTCCAGCGGCGTCACCTCGCGGTAGCCGGCCAGCAGCGGATCGTCCTCGCGCAGCTCCCCGAAGATGGTCGGGGTGACGAACTCGGCGATCGGGTCGCCCCAGAAGGCCCGCTCATGGTCGATGATGGCCTGGATCCTGGGCGGGCCGCTGAGGTCGAGGAAGACGTTGCCCGCCCACACGTCGAAGTGCACCAGCCGGGGTGTCGTCACCTCGCCGAGCACCGGCGAGGCCGCCTCGAACACGGCCATGAGCTCGGCCGCCGGGCGGGGCAGCGGGGCCGGGTAACGTACGGTGTCGCCGAGCAGGGCGGCCACCATCGCCAGGAACGCCTCGCGCCACGTGGCGCCCACGATGCCCGCGTGCGGGTAGCCGAACACCTCGCCCGTCACCGCGTTGAACCTGGCCAGGTGGCGGCCCAGCTCCCTGCGCAGCGTGTCCTCGCCGTCGGGCTTGACGGCGTTCCACGACACGCCGTCGAGGACGCTCAGCATCAGGTAGTCGCCGCCGAGCACGGGGTCGTCGAAACCGGCCCGCAGCAGGGACGGCACGGGGACGCCCGCCTTCAGCGCGTGCTCGTACGCGGCGGCCTCCATCCGCAGCAGGTTGCGTTCGTAGCTGAGCTGGTCGAGCTCGGGCGGCGGGGAGAGTTTGAGCACCACCTCGCGGCCGTCGTCGAGCGCGAGCCGCCAGACCGCGTTGGCGAAGCCGTCGGTCAGCTCCGTCGCGGACGCCACGCCCGCGCCCAGCGCGCGCCGGGCCAGCGCGTCGAGCTCAGCCCCGGATAACCGGCGCTTGGTCCTGCTGTTCACGGGAACCCCCTTCCTGGCGTCAGGCGGACTCCCTGCGCACGAGATGCGTGTCGAGAATCACCACGGGCTGGCGCAACTGCTCGCCGTTGATGCGGGCGACGAGCAGCTGGGCCATCTGCCTGCCCATGGCCTCCGTCGGCTGGTGAACGGTGGTCAGGGGCGGGTCGGCGCTGAGCGCTGCCTTGGAGTCGTCGAACCCGATCACGGCCACCTCGCCGGGGATCGCCCGTCCTTCGGCCTTGAGCACGCGCATCGCGCCCAGCGCCATCGGGTCGGACGCGGCGAAGACCGCGTCGAGCTCGGGATGCGTGCGCAGCAGCTCCGCCATCGCGACGGCCCCGCTCTGCTCGGAGAAGTCGCCGTAGGACACCAGCTCGGGCAGGCCCGAGGGCAGCAGCGCGTCGCGGTAGCCGGAGAGCCGGTCGACGCCCACGCCCATGTCCTGCGGGCCGGCTATCGCGGCGATCGCGCGGCGGCCGAGGCTCAGCAGGTGTTTGACCGCCTGCCGGGCCCCGGCCCTGTTGTCCATGTCGACGTAGCTGTAGGGGGCGAGGCCGACGGGCCGCCCACCGAGCACGGTGGGCACGCCCATCGCCTCCAGCCGGCCCGGCAGCGGATCGGCGCCGTGCAGCGACAGGAGCAGCACGCCGTCGACGTGCTGCCCCGTCAGGTAGTTCTCGAGTCGCTCGTGCTCCTCCGGCGACCTGGCCATCGCCAGGATCAGCTGAAGGCCGGTCTCGGCCAGCGCCGAGCCGATGCCGCGGATGGTGCCCGCGAAGTACGGCTCGTCGAAGACCCGCAACTGCGACTCGGACACCACCAGCGCCACGGTGTCCGTGCGGCGCGTCACCAGCGCCCGCGCCGCGCGGTTGGGCACGTAGCCCAGCTCACGGATGGCCAGCTCGACGGCCTCGCGGGCCCTGGCGCTGACGTTCGGCGAGCCGTTGATGACTCTCGACACCGTGCCCCGGCCCACGCCGGCCCGAGCCGCGACTGCCTCAAGAGTCGGTCGGTTCATGTCGCCTATTCTGCCGGATGATCTCCGAGTACCAGAGCGCGCTGTCCTTGAGCAGCCGCTCCTGCGTCTCGTAGTCCACCCGAACCAGGCCGAACCGTTTGCCGTAACCCCAGGCCCACTCGAAGTTGTCCATCAGCGACCAGGCGAAGTAGCCCTCCAGGGGCACGCCCGCGTCGATGGCCTGCTTGCAGGCCGCGAGGTGCGCCTCGACGTACGCCCGCCGCTCCTGGTCGTGCACGCGGCCGTCGTCGAGCACGTCGTCGAACGCGGCGCCGTTCTCGGCGATCACCATCGGGATCGCGGGGTAGTCCCGTGCCACCCTGGTGAGCACCTCGACCAGGCCGGACTCGTCGATCTCCCAGCCCATCGCCGTCACGGGACGGCCGCCGTTGACGAACGACACGTGCTCGCTGCCGACCCACGGCGACCCCGTGTCCGTGGGGGCCGCGGCCGCCGACTGGGCGCCGCCTGGCGCTCCCGAGACCGTGAAGCGGCTGTAGTAGTTGATGAGCAGCACGTCGATGGGCGCGTTGATGATCTTCATGTCGCCGGGCTGGACGCAGTCCACCTCGAAGGGCAGGTCGGCCAGCACGTCCTCCGGATAGCTGCCCAGCAGCATGGCGTCCAGGAAGAACCGGTTCTGCAGGCCGTCGATGCGCCGGACCGCGTCCAGGTCCTCGGCACTGCCGGTGGCGGGGCTGATCGCGTACAGGTTCACGCTGCCGCCGACGCGCCGGGCGCCCATCGCCTGCACGGCCAGGCCGTGCGCCAGGTTGAGGTGGTGCGCGCCCCTGATCGCGTTCTCCGGTTCGCGCCTGCCAGGCGCGTGCTCGCCCGAGGCGTAACCGAGGAACGCGGCGCACCACGGCTCGTTGACGGTGCTGAACGTGTGCACGTGGTCCTTCAGCGCCTCGTGCACCATCGCCGCGTAGTCGGCGAAGCAGTAGGCGACGTCGCGGTTGGGCCAGCCGCCCTTGTCCTCCAGCTCCTGGGGCAGGTCCCAGTGGTAGAGGGTCAGCCACGGATCGATGCCGTGCTTGCGCAGTTCGTCGGTGAGCCGCTTGTAGAAGTCGAGCCCCTTCTGATTGATCTTGCCCGTACCGGTGGGCTGGATGCGGGGCCAGGAGACCGAGAAGCGGTAGGCCGACAGGCCCAGCTCCGCCATGACGGCGACGTCGTCCTTGTAGCGGTGGTAGTGGTCGATGGCCACGTCCGCGTTGTGCCCGCTGAGCACCCGGCCGGGCGTCCTGGTGAAGACGTCCCAGATGGACCGTCCTCGCCCGTCCTCCGCGACGGCACCCTCGATCTGGTACGCCGAGGTCGCCGCGCCCCACGCGAAGCCCGCGGGGAAGCGCAGTCCGGTCCGCGTCTGTTCCTCTTGTGTCGTCACGCCTTGACCGCACCTTCCATGAGTCCGCCGACGATTTGGCGGCCGAATGCGACGAATACCGCGATGAGCGGAATGATGGACAATGCCGTACCTGCGAAGATCAACGAGTACTCCGTGGAATACCTCGCGTTGAGCGAGTTGATCGCGATCTGCACGGTCGGGTTGTCCTGGTTGAGCACGATCAGCGGCCACATGTAGTCGTTCCACATGAGCATGAACGTGTTGATGCCGAGCACGGCCATGCCGGGCCTGACCGCGGGGAGCACGACGTTCCACCAGATGCGCAGCGTGGCGGCGCCGTCCACCCGGGCGGCCTCGACCAGCTCCATCGGCACGGACTGCCGCGTGTACTGCGTCATCAGGAAGACGCCGAACCCGTTGAGCAGGTACGGCAGGATGACCGCCTTGAGCGTGCCCGTCCAGTCCAGGCTCACCATGAGCCGGTAGAGCGGGACCACGCCCATCTGCTGCAGCGGCACCGCCATCGTCAGCAGCACGAGCAGCAGCAGCGCGTTGCGTCCCTTGAAGTCGAGGTTGGCGAAGGCGAAGCCGGCCAGCGTCGAGATGATGATGACCGAGACGGTGACGACGCTCGCCACGATGAACGAGTTCGTCAGGCCGGCCACGAACTTGGCCTCGGGGTGCTGGAGCACCGCGATGATGTTCTGGCCGAGGTTCCCGCCGGGCAGGAACATCGGCGGGGAGGCCACCGCGTCGGCGTTCGTACGCGAGGCGATGACCAGCATCCAGTACAGCGGGAACGCCGACAGGAAGATGGCCAGCCCGAGCAGGACCTTCGTGAGGACGGACGGTTTCCAGATGGTCATCGTGTGCCCCCGATCCTGCGCACGAACAGGAAGTTGATCGCCGCTCCGATGAGGATCAGCAGGAAGAGCAGCCAGGCGGCCGCGGACGCGTAGCCGTAGTCGAACTCACGGAAGGCCTCCTTGTAGACGAACATGGCCACCGTCTGGAACTGGCCCTGCGACCCGCCGTCCGGGTTGCCGTTGTAGAACGTCATCGGCTCGGAGAACAGCGTCAGGCCGCCGATCGTGGAGTTCAGCACCACGAAGATCATCGTGGGGCGCAGCATCGGCAGCGTGATCTGCCAGAACTGCCGGCGCTGGGAGGCGCCGTCGATCGAGGCGGCCTCGTACAGGTCGCGCGGGATCGTCTGCATGCCGGCCAGGAAGATGATCGCGTTGTAGCCGGTCCAGCGCCAGTCGACCATGGTCGCGATGGCGAGCCACGACGGCACGCGCTCGGCCCGCCAGTTCGTGTTCTCCACCCCGAACATGCCGAGCAGCCAGTTGACCAGGCCCCAGTCGCGGGCGAACAACTGCGTGAACACCACCGCGACCGCGACGACCGACGTGACGAGCGGCAGCAGCACGCTCATCCGGATGGCCAGCCGGAAACGCATGCGCTTGTTCAGCGCGTTGGCCAGGAACAACGCCATCAACATCTGCGGGACGGTGGCGAGGAGGAACATGGCCACCGTGTTCACGGTGGCACGCCAGAAGTCGTCGTCGCCCAGCAGCGCGGTGTAGTTGCCCAGCCCGGCCCACTCCGTCGTGCCGGTCAGGTCGTAGTCGTACAGCGAGTAGTAGAGGGTGAACGCCAGCGGGAAGAGCCCGAAGGCGGCGAACAGCAGGAAATACGGGGACACCAGTGCGTACGGCATCGCCTTGATGTCGAGACGCGAACGCCAGCGGCGGCCGGGCGGGCGGGCGCGGCGATTGTTGCTCCGCGTCGCCCGTGGAAGGGTGTCGATGCTCATTACAGACCTTTCGGCGGCAACAAGCCCGGCCCGCTCCTGGCGGGCCGGGCGGAAGGATCAGCCCGCGGCCTTCACCGCGTCGTCGACCAACTGCTGCCAGGCCTTGTCGTACGGGACAGAACCGTCGTCCATGCCTTGGACGACCGACTCCGTGGCGTTCTTGACCTGGGCGTGCTTCACACCCAGGAAGACCGGCTGGAGGCTGGCGGCGGACTTGGCGAAGATCTCACCGATGGGCGCGTCGTTGAAGTACTCGTTCTTCGCGCCCTGCACCGCCGGGTCCTGCTGGGCCTTGACGTTGCTCGGCATGTTCCCGAAGTCGGTGAAGACGCTCGCCTGGGTCGTCGCCTGCGTCAGGTAGTCGGCGACCTGGGCCGCTTCCTTCGGGTGCTTGGACTGCTTGGGCACGGCCAGCCAGGAGCCGCCCCAGTTGCCGCCCTCGCCGGGCACCGCGGCCACGTCCCACTTGCCCTTGCCCTCGTCACCGGCGTTGCCGCTGACCGCGCCGAGCATCCACGACGGACAGCCGAGCGTGGCGAACGCGCCCTTCTGGGTGCCCGTCGCCCACTCGTCGGAGAAGTTGCGCAGCTTGGCGGTCAGACCGTCCTGGCTCAGCTTCTGGACGAAGTCGAAGGCCGTCCTGACCGCCGGGTTCTTGTCGATGATCAGGTTGTTGTCCTTGTCGAAGTAGGACACGTTGCCGTTCTTGGCCGCCTCCTGATACAGCACCACCTGGTACAACGTGTTGGTGCCGTCGGCCCACTTGGTGTCCTTGACCTTCGACTGGAACCGCTTGCCGACCTCCAGATACTCCTCCCAGGTGGGCCACAGCGCGCTGACCTCGTCACGGTCGGTCGGCAGCCCCGCCTTCTCGAACAGGTCCTTGCGATAGCACAGGCTCATGCCGCCGATGTCGGTGCCCAGGCCGAACAGCTTGCCGTCGGCGGTCACGCCGTTCTCCCACTTCCACGGCAGGTAGTCGGCCTTACGCGACTCCAGGCCGTGCTCCTTCAGGTCGGCCCACCACTCGGTGCGCGCCTTGGCCAGGCCCATGCCGCCCTCGTCGATGCCGATGACGTCCCCGGCGCCGCTGCCGGCCTGCAACCACTGGATCATCTGCGGCCAGTACTGCTGCTCGAACTGGTCGGTCAGGTTCTCGTACTTGATCTGGATGTCCTTGTGCTCGGCGTTCCACTTGTCGACGGCGTTCTTGTAGCCGAAGTTGCTGCCGCCGCCGAACGTCTGCAGGCGGATGGTGACCGGCTCCGACGAGGCGGAGGACGAGGTGGAGGGCGTCTCGGAAGCGCAGGAGGCTACGGCCAGCGCGGTCGCCGCCAGGGCCGAGGCCACGGCGAGACCGCCGCGACGTCTTCTGATCATCATGGTGGGGCCCCTTCTCGGGTGAATGTGCAGGAGATGCACCGCGGCCTGCGTTCACCGCGGTGGGAGTGTTGGGAGCGCTCCCACAAAGGGTGCACTTGCCCGCTCTGCACGTCAATCCCGCGAAACGGAACCGTTACCAATGGGGTGGTTTATCACTCAACAACCGGATTTAAAGCCATAAACCTCACAAAGAGCTGATTGGGAGCGCTCCCACCACAAGAGGCATCTTTTGTGTCGCATCAAGGGCATGTCACGCGGACGCGCTCGCGGAAACGGCCGGGCGCCACCCCGGAACCCGCGGTCGATCCGCTCGGAAGCGGTGACTCAGGCAGGCGGGTCGTCGCGGCAGGCGGCGGCGCGGGCCTCCAGCAGCGCCCGCTCACGAGCGTTGCGCGTCATCCCCGCCGCCCGCTCGAACTCCGCCCGCGCCTCCTCGAGCCGGCCCAGCTTGACCAGCAGGTCGCCACGGACGCTCGGCAGCAGGTGGTAGTCCTTGAGCGACGGCTCGTCCACGATCTGGTCCAGCAGCCCCAGCCCCGCCGCCGGGCCGTACGCCATGGAGAGCGCCACCGCGCGGTTGAGCTCGACCACGGGGGAGCGCGACAACTTGGCCAGCTCTTCGTACAGGCCGGCGATGCGTGTCCAGTCGGTGTCGTCAGGGTCGAACGCTCTGGCGTGGCAGGCGGCGATGGCGGCCTGCAAAGTGTAGGGGCCGCGCGCCCCGCCCGGTTCCTCCGCCTGGTCCAGCGCGGCCAGGCCCCGGCGGATGAGCAGCCGGTCCCAGCCGGTGCGGTCCTGCTCCAGGAGCAGGATCGGCTCGCCGTCAGGCCCCACGCGGGCGGCAGCGCGTGAGGCGTGCAACTCCATGAGCGCCACCAGACCGTGGACCTCGGGCTCCCGCGGCATCAGGCCCGCCAGCACGCGGCCCAGCCGGAGCGCGTCCTCGCACAACCCCGGCCGCATCCAGTCGTCGCCGGCGGTCGCCGAGTAGCCCTCGTTGAAGATCAGATAGATGACCTCGAGCACGGACGCGAGCCGCCCGGCCAGCTCGGCGCCCTGCGGGACCTCGAAGGGGATCTGCTCGGCCGCGAGCGTACGCTTGGCCCGCACGATTCGCTGGGCGACCGTGGACTCCGTGACGAGGAACGCCCTGGCGATCTCCTGCGTGGTCAGGCCGCCGAGCACCCGCAGCGTCAGAGCCACCCGCGCCTCCATCGACAGCGCGGGATGGCAGGCCGTGAACACCAGCCGCAACAGGTCGTCCTCGATCTCGTCGACCTCGGGCGGCTCCTCGCTCCCCTCGAGCCGGTGGGCCAGCTCCGCCAGGTTGCGCGCCAGCCGCTCGTTCCTGCGGATCATGTCGATGGCGCGGCGTTTCGACACGGTCATCAACCACGCACCCGGGTTCTGCGGCACGCCGGACTCCGGCCACTGCTCCAGGGCGGCGACCAGCGCGTCCTGCGCCAGCTCCTCGGCCAGGCCGACGTCGCGCACCAGCCGGGTGAGCCCGGCGATCAGTCTGGCCGCCTCGATCCGCCAGACCGC
This sequence comes from Nonomuraea mesophila, assembly GCF_004352805.1. Taxonomy (NCBI): domain Bacteria; kingdom Bacillati; phylum Actinomycetota; class Actinomycetes; order Streptosporangiales; family Streptosporangiaceae; genus Nonomuraea; species Nonomuraea mesophila. The sequence goes on along the minus strand of NZ_SMLD01000264.1, from coordinate 236 downwards.
CTCGATGGCACGATGAGTGTCGGAAGCCGTCACCGGGCCATGACACCAGCAACCCTCCCGGCCCGGCAACTCACCACACCCCCACCTCGCCCGCTCTCCCGCGGCGCGCCCCCACTGAACTGCACGCGGCAGCGTGGTCGACGGCTGCAAGCCCTCAGCCGCCCGGCCGATGGGGACAGCTCCGGAGCGTGGCGGTCGTACGCCGTGAGGACCACATGTCGTCGCGGGTGGGTGGG
>NZ_SMLD01000263.1:0-9007 GCF_004352805.1 Nonomuraea mesophila | reverse complement strand
CCCACCGACCACCCACCCGCGCCCTGATTCTCGCTCACTGACCGTCACTGCCCCATCGACCTGGTGGCCCGCTGAGCTGCTGGCCTGCTGGTGCGCTGTGCGTTGACCGCTCGCTGGATGCCGTCGGCTGGCGTGCCATGCCGGTGCTGCCGGTCCGGATGAGCGCTGGACGCGGTGGGCTCGCCCGGGTGCTGAACCTCGCACGCCAGATGAGCACCGGGCCGTGCGAGGCCGGCCGGTCCCTGGCGGCCTGAGGTCAGTCCTGGCGGCGGGCGCCGAACATGATTTCGTCCCAGCTCGGGACCGAAGCCCTGCGGCCCCTGGAGCCCTTGCGCGCCGGACGGGCGGCCGGGGCAGGAGGCGGGGACGGCACCGGTACGGCCGGGTCGTCCTTGCCGCCCTTGCCCTTCTCGCTGTCCTTGCCCGCACGGGCCGCCGGCACCGACGGCTTCGGCTTGGGGCTGGGAGCGGGCTTCGGCTTGGGCGCAGGCGGCTTCGCTTCCCTGGCCGCCTCCTCAGCACCGGATCCGGCATCGGTCCCGGTCCCGGCCTCCGCCTCGGCCTCTTTCTGGGTTCCGGTCTCGGTCTCGGTCTCGGTCTTGGTCTCGGTCGAAGCCTGGGTCTCGGCCTGGGTTGAAGTGCCGGGTCGGGCCTCGGCGTCCGGGGTGGCGGGCTGAATGCTCGACGGACGGTCCTTTGCTGCCTCGGTCTCCCCGGCCTTCTCTGCCCTCGTGTCAGCGGCCCTGGTGTCGGCGGCCCTGGTGTCAGCGGCCCTGGTGTCAGCGGGTTCGGCGTCGGCGGTCGCGGCGGCTCCACTGCCGGAGGTCTCGGCCTCTGCGGCTTCGCCGGCGGCCGTTTCCGTCTTGGTGGCGTCCGGCTCCTTGGCATCCGTGACCGTGGTCTCGGCGGTGCCGGTGCTCCCGGTCGTGGCGGTGTCCGAGGTCGCGGCGGCGATGGTCGTGTCGTCGGCGTCGTCGGCGTCGTCGGGGTTGTCGGTAGTGACGGCCTCGGTGGCTTCGGCGGCTTCGGGAGCCTCGGACTCTGCCGCACTCTTCGTGGCTTCGGAGACCTCGGCCTCGGCTGCGGTCTGCGTGGCTTCGGAGACCTCGGTCTCGGCTGTGGTCTGGGTGGTGTCGGGCGTCTCCGCCTCTGCCGCGACCTTCGTGGTCTCGGAGGGCTTCGTGTCCGGGGCGTCGGGTGTCCTGGCCGGGGCTTCGGCGGGTTCGGGCGTGTCGGTAGCGGACGTCGTGTCCGCGGCGGGCGCCGTGGTTCCGGAGGGTCCGGAAGCGGCCGCCGGTGAAGGCGTGGCGCTGGACTCCAGGGTGGCTGTCTGCGCGGTCCGAATCGTCGGCTGCGCGGGCTGAACCGGGGTCTCCTGGCCGGGCTGCGGGGCCGCTTCGGAGCGGGTAGCCGCCTCCGGAGAGGTTGCGGACTCGTCGGAGGCAACCGCTTCCGCGACCGGTCGGCTCTCCGTTTCGGGCCGGTCGGCCGTCTGCGATTCCCCGGCCGGCTGGGCAGTGGTTTCGGACTGCGCGGCCGTCTCTGCATCCTGAGCCGGCTGGCTGGCCGTCTCGGGCTGGGTGGACGGCTGCGTTTCGTCGGACGGCCGGCTGGGCAGCGCTGTCGCTTCCGGGCTCGCGGTGAACTCCGATCGGAGGGCCGGCGCCGCTTCGTCGACCGGCTGGGCGGCCTGCGGGGTGGCGGTCGGCCATGCCTGGGCGGCGGGTTGTCCGGGCGCGGCGAGCTGGTCCGGGCCCTCCTGAGCCGGGCGGTCCTGGGAGGTGGGCTCGTCCTGGGTGGTGGGCGCGGTCGCGGACTCTGCGGGGACCGGCGTCGAGGACGGGTGTGGGTCCGGGGACGCCGGTGGCGGCGTGGCCGGGGTGGGCGAGGCGGGTGCGTAGATCGAGTCGGTGTCGCGCTCGCCCGCACGCCCGGGACCGAAGTCGGGCAGCCGCGTCGAAGACCCGTCGCGGCGGGACGAGGTGTCGCCGGGGCGGGCATAGCCGCTCTCACGAACAGGAGGCTCGGAGCGGAAGCTGTCCCGTGACGGCGGCTCCTGGCGGTGGCCGGGCTCGTGCGACGGGGCGTGGCCGGGCTGGTGCGACGGAAGGTGGCCGGGCTCGTGCGACGAAGCATGACCGGGCTGGCTCGACGGAGCGTGGCCGGGCTGGTGCGACGGGGCGTGGCCGTGCTCGCGTGACGGCTCCTGCCAGGGACCCGCCTGTCCGGCGGCGTCGTAGCCGAAGGCGGACTCGCGCGCGGGTGGGCCCTCGCGATGCCCGGAAGCGTGGGACGGGTCCTGGCGGCGGGTCGGCTCGCCGGACCGCTCGTGGCGGCCGGGGCCTGCGGTGTCGAGGTCGGACTCCTCGCGGCGGGAGTCCGCGGTGTCGTGGCGAGGTGGAGCGTGGCGGGAGTCTGCGGTGTCGTGGCGAGGCGGAGCGTGGCGCGAGGAGGAGTCCGTGTCGAAGGACGGCTCCCACGCCGGGGCGGGCTCGCGCGGTGGAGCGGACCGGTCGAACGGCATCCCGCGCGCCTCACGGGAGGCGGTGTCACGGGACGCGGCATCGCGCGACGGCGTCCCACGGGACGGCGGCGTGTCGCGGGACGGCGGCTCCTGCGGCCGCGCGTACGACGTCTCGGACGACCGAGGCGGCGGGTTGTAGCCCACCGCCGGCTCCTCCGGTTCGCGCCGCGAGACGGGGGGGAACGGCAGCGCGTCGGAGGACAGCGGCGGCACCGGCTGCAGCTTGGCCACCCGGGGCGCGAACGGCGTCACCGTGGTGTCCTCGACCACGGGCGGCTCGGGGTCGAAGTCGGCGGCGGACAGGCGCAGGGCCTCGTCGTCGTGGGGGGTCACGTGGCGCTTGCGCGGGTCGAAGAGCCATTCGGCGTGCCGGGTGTGACCGTTCCACACGTAGCCGAGCTTGACCCGCCACAGGCCGTCGTCGCGTTTGGCGGAATCCCAGTCGATCTCGTCGGTGGGCACGCCGCGTCTGGTCAGGCGCTCGGCGACGAGGTCGCCGAGGGTCGGGCCCGGTGAGGACTCGCCGGGCATGCGTACGGACACCCGCTGCGCCTGCTGGGCGACGTATTCGCGCTCCTGCAGCACCGGCCCCTCGAACCAGCGGACTCGCTCGACCGGGATCCCGGCGGTCGCGGCTATCTCCTCCGCCGTCTCTCCGGCGCGGATGCGGGCCTGGATCTCCTTGGGACGCAACGGACTCTCCACTTCGATCTCGTACTGGCCGAGACGGGAGAAGTTGCCGCGGACGGCAGCACGGAGCCGGTCGTCCACGGGAAGCGTGAAGCGCGTACCCCGCCCGGCAGTAGCCAGCACGAGATAGGTGCCGTCCTCACTCACCGCGACGAGTCGGAGCTCCTGCATGCGAGTCCTTTCGTCAGCGTCGCCATTCTTCCCCCGGACCCTTGAGTCTCTCGCGTGTGCCGGTTGCCTGCCAGCACCGTACCCGGCATGTCCGAACATCGCCTTCCTGGGATAGTCCCGAGGTGATGTGACGCCGGTCACATTCGAGGAATCCATCGCCTCTAGAGCCCGCCGTCGCGCATGAGGAGGTTAGAGGCCCTCGAAGGATTCTGGCGAATCTCGCCGCGCGCCGGAGCGCACTTGAGCCAAGAGGCCACGACGGACGGGTGAGCGGCGGGATGGAGATGCAGGTGCCGGGCGGCGCCGCCGGCGATGTACGGAGCGTAACCGGAGTACGCGACTCCTGCCTTGGTGAGCTGACACGCGCGGGAATGTGTCGTTCCGACGACGAACACCCCCGATCGCACCAGAGTGCGTACGGCGCGGCCGAGGGCGGGCGAGTCGGCGCCGTCGATGGACAGGTTCGCGACGGAGGGGCCGCGCGCGTGCCTCCGGATCCAGTCGAGGCCCGCCAGCGCGTCGGCCAGCGTGCCGGAGCCGCCGCAGCCGAGCACGCGTACGGAGGCGATCCGCGCCTTGGGGGCGACGGCGTGGACGCGGCCCGCGGTGCGCGTGCCCGTGCCGGCGCAGTCGTGCCCGGTGCCGCCGGTGGCGTCGAAGGCCCGCCAGGTCCGGTCGCCGAACTCGGCCCGGCCGGGGTCGAGCCCGCTGTCCACGACGTACACGGTGGTGCCGGCGCCGGTGGCCCCCGCGAGGGCCGGGCCGGCCGGCGGAGGGTCGGCGCTCCTGCTGGTCATGGGGTGGATCTGCCGGTCGGCCTCGACCGCGCGTACCCGCGGGTCGGTCCGGAGCTCGGCCAGTTCGGCGGCGGTGAGGAAGGTGGCGAACCCCGGCAGCGCCGCGGTGTAGTAGCGGCGCACCCGCCATCGCGCCTCGCCGACGAGGTCGCGGGCGGCGCCTCGGCCGCGCGCGGTCACGATGTAGGGCCGGACGGGTTCGGTCACGGCGGGGCGCCGGGAGGTTCCGGAGGCGGGCGTCATGGCCAGCGGGATGGCGGTCGTGGCGGCCGTGGCCACAGCCGCGGCGAGGTAAACGGAGGGCAGGCCGAGTCGTCGGGGCACGAGCTACGAGGTTGCCTGTCGCGCACGTCACAAGAACATCAGGACACGCCGTCGCGTCTGATCCCGGGAAAGTTTTTACCGAACAACGATACGAGGGGACTGATCCGGGGGATGAGCGGCGAGCAGCGGACTTTTGAGCTGACCGTCCCACAGATCATGGGGAGCGCCCTGGCCGCGGTGACCGCGGCCGTGGCCGCTTCCTATCTCGGCGTCGCAGGGACAGTGATCGGCGCCGCGGTCGTCAGCGTGGCCAGCACGATCGCGGGCGCCGTCTACACGCACTATCTCGCGCGTACGTCAGACCGGGTCAAGCAGCGCGCACTGGTGGTGCGGAAAGCGGAAACCTCAGGTGACGGGACCGTGAAGGAGGAGCCCGCCGGCAAGGCGGACAAGGAAGAGGAGAAGGGGCCGGCGCCCGTCGTGCCGGCCGCCGAGCCTGCGTGGCGGCTGCTGCCGTGGACGCGGTTAGGGGCGGCGGCGGTCGTGGTGTTCGCGCTGAGCATGGGCGGCATCCTGATCTATCAGGCGGTGGCCCAGAGAACCGTCCACGAGCAGGTCACCGGCAAGCAGCCCAAGGGCGCGGACGAACGATCCGCGCCGGTCGGTGAGAAGAAGAAGGAGGAGGAGCGCCCCACCCGGAAGCCCGAGTACGTACGCGGCATGGTCACCCGCGACCCCACCACGCCGGAGCCCACGAAGACCCCCGGCAGGACCCCGTCCCAGCGGCCCGCGCCCACGAAGACGGTCACGGTGTCCCCCTCTCGCCCGCCGTCGTCCTCCTCGGCCACCCCGCCGCCGGTGGTGGACGACCAGCCGGGGGAGGAGATGCCGTCGGAGGAGTCGCAGCTCACCGACCCACCGGCGCTCGACGACCGGCCAGGACACCCTGAGCGGCCCGACTCCACCGACCAGGCGGACAGGCCCACCGGCTATCCGAGCACGACGTCGAGGTAGGCGTTGGTGAACAGGCGCTGCGGGTCGAGGCCGTCGCGCAGCGCCTGGAAGTCAGAGAAGCGGGGATAGACCCCGGCCAGGGACGCGGCGTCCCTGGTGTGCAGTTTGCCCCAGTGCGGCCGGCCGTCCAGCCGGGTCATGATCTCCTCGACTCCCGCGAAGTACGCCGGGTCGGGCGTCGGACGGTAGACGTGGCAGGCGACGTACGCGGACGGGCGGCCGTACGCGGTGGACAGCCAGGCGTCGCTGGGCGGCGTGACGCGCACCTCCACCGGGAAGGTGATCCTCCAGTCCATCCGCTCGATGAGGTCACGCGTCTCGCGCAGGGCCTGGGCCAGGCGCTGGCGGGGCACCGCGTACTCCATCTCGAGGAAGCGCACGTCGCGCCGCGCGGTGAAGATCTTGTACGACGTGTCCACCGACTCCGAGTCCCCGAGGACGGCCGCGCTGACCGCGTTGATCCGCGGGATCAGGCGCGGTACGCGGGCCCCGAGGGCGCAGGCCGCGCCGAAGACGGTGTTCTCCAGGAACACGTTGTCCAGCCACCACTTGACGGCGCCGGGCGGCCGGGCCGGACCCGCGTCCCTGTTGCCGGTCTTGACCAGGCAGGCGTCGGTGTGCGGCAGCCAGAAGAAGTCGAGGTGCTCGTTGGCGGAGGTGAGGGCGTCGAGCGAGGCGAGGATCTCGCTGAGCGTCAGCTTGCGCCGCCGGTGGCGCAGCAGGAACGCGGGCTCCACCCGGAACGTCACGGCGGTCAGCACCCCGAGCGCGCCCAGGCCCACCCGGGCGGCGTCGAACAGGTCCTCGCCGGGCGTGACGGTCGCGACCGAGCCGTCGGCGAGCACCAGCTCCAGCTCGGTGACCTGGTCGGCGAGCCCGCCGCTGTCGCGTCCCGTGCCGTGGGTGCCGGTCTGGATGGCGCCCGCCACGGTCTGCTCGGTGATGTCGCCCATGTTGGCCAGGGCCAGGCCGCGCTCGTCGAGCAGCTCGTTCAGCACCCGCAGCGGCGTGCCCGCCAGCACGGTGACGCGGTCGTCCGCGCATGACCTGATCCCGGTCAGCGCGCCTGGGCGCAGCATGATGCCGTCGGTGAGGGCCACCCCGGTGAAGGAGTGGCCCGTGCCGACCATGCGGACCCGCCGCCCGGAGGCGGCGGCGTCCCGCACGGCGCGTACGACGTCCGTGACGGAGGCCGGCGTACGCACTTCCGCGGGGGTGCCCGACTGGTTGCGCGCCCAGTTGACGAAGGTCATGAGCACCCCCTTCAGCGTCTCGCCCGGTCAGCCGCGGGGGAGGCTCACTTGTTCTCCCAGCCGGCGGGCACGGGGTAGACGTCGCCGGGCTCCAGCTTGACGTCCTGGCCCTTGAGCACCTCGGACACCGTCACGAGGTGGTAGCCCTTCTTCTTCAGCGACTTGACGATCGAGGGCATGGAGTCGACGGTCTGCTTCACCCAGTCGTGCATGAGCACGATGCTCCCGGGCTTGGCCACCTCCATGGACTTCTTCTTGATGGCCGTGGCGTTCTTCGAGCTCCAGTCCTCGTTGCCGCCGGTCCACAGGATGATCGGCATGCCGAACTCGGTGGCCACGTCGGAGACCTGCAGGTCGACCATGCCGTACGGCGGCCGCAGCAGCTTGGGCTCGACGCCCGCCGCCTTCTTCACCGCCTCCTGGGTCTTCTTGATCTCGGCCCTGACGTCCCACTTCTCGACCTTGCGGAAGTCGGGGTGGGTGTAGCTGTGGTTGCCGAGTTCGTGGCCCTCGGCGACCATGCGCTTGACGTAGGACGGGCGGCTCTTCACGTACTGGCCCTCAAGGAAGAACGTCGCCTTCACGTCGTACTTCTTGAGCGTGTCGAGCAGCTTGCCCGCGTACTTGCCTGGGCCGTCGTCGAAGGTCAGGGCGACGCACTTGACCTGCGCGCAGTCGACCGCCTTCTTGGGGGCCTGGGCCAGTGCGGACGTCGGCGTGAGGGTGACGCAGACAGCCGCGATGGCTAGGAGTGAACTGATCTGTCGGGACATAACTCGTAGCTTCCAGTGTGATGGGTGTTGCGAGGGATGTCCCGACGGTAGCGGATCAGCTCTTCGCGGGTGAAGAAGCCTCGGGAATTCTCAGCAGACCTGAACCTGCGGCCCCGGCGGCCGCGGCCAGAGCCGCCGCCCCCAGGGCGAAGCCGTAGGCGTTGGACGCGCCGTACGCCTCGGTGAGCCGCCCGCCCGCCCACGCGCCGATCGCCACGCCGAACCCGATGGAGGTCGAGATCCACGCCATGCCCTCGGTGAGCAGCGACGGCGGCACCAGCCGTTCGGTGAGGGAGAAGCCCGTGATGATCGTCGGCGAGATGGCGAAGCCGGCCAGGAACAGCGCGAAGGCCATGATCCACACGTTGCCGATGAACATGATCGGCAGCAGGCCCACTACGAGCATCGCGAGCGCCCGTACGAACCGTCCGCGCAGCGAGATCCTCCAGTGCCGCGAGCCGAACCACAACGCCGACACCATCGACCCACCCGCGAACGCCCCGACCAGGAACCCCGCGGCCGCCTTCACCCCGTGCTCCTCCGCGAACGCCACCGTGACCAGGTCGACCGACCCGAACACCGCGCCCAGCCCCAGGTAGACGCAGGACAGCAGGGCGATGCCGGGAATCAGGATGGGCGTGCCCGACGACGAGGTGAGCCGCTGCACGGGCGGCTGGGTGCGCCGCTGCGCCGCCAGCGCCAGGCTGCCGAAGAGCATGCAGAGCAGCGCCACGGTCAGCCCGGCGAACGGATTGACGCCCGTGGCGAGCAGCGTGACCAGCACGGGACCCGTGACGAACGTCACCTCGTCCAGCACGGACTCGAACGCGAACGCGGTGTGCAGCGTGCCGGAGCCGGCGTGGATCGACGACCAGCGGGCCCGCACCATCGAGCCGATGGACAGCGACGTGGCCCCGACCAGCAGGCCCGTGACGTAGAGCGTCCAGGCGGGCAGGCCGTACCCGGCGCACAGCATGAGGGCGGTCAGGGCGAGCGCGTTGACGAGGGCGAACGGCGGTATCACCCGGCTCTGGCCGAACCTGTCGACCAGGCGGCCCGACAGCGGGGCGGCGATCGCGAACGACACGTTGGTGGTGGCGGCCACCGCGCCCGCCACGGCGTACGAGCCCGTCAGGGTCTGGACCAGCAGCACGACCCCGATGCCCAGCATCGACATCGGCATCCGCCCGATGAAGCCCGCCAGCACGAACCCTGTGGTTCCGGGCCTGGTGAACAACCCCCGGTAAGGCCCGACCACGCCGTTTCCCCCTTACGTCAAGGACCTCACCATCGCGCACCGAGTGTCCGGACGGCAAGTGATATTTCCGGCGGGTGGGTTAACGTGTGCCGCGTGTCCGGTCTTCCCTCGTTTCGCGCGGTCATGCTCATGGTGCTCGCCGTGCTGGTGGTCACCGTGGCGGCCGGTGGAGTCGTCGTGATCCTCGGCGATGATCTGGTCAGCACCGCCGGCGAGCCCGTACGCAGCCCGCGCGCCCAGCAGTCGCGGCCCACCCCCACGAC
>NZ_SMLD01000262.1:0-9210 GCF_004352805.1 Nonomuraea mesophila | reverse complement strand
GCCCGGGGGTGGCGGGTCGTCGCCGCGGCGGCGGCACTGGTGGCGGCCTTCGCCGGAGGGGCGGTTCTGACGTTCGGAGGCGACGCGATCGAGACGTACGAGACGACCGTCGTACGCTGACCCCGGCCCGGGTCAGAAGGCGTTGACGAGGACGACGTACACGGTGGTGCCGATGCCGACGCTCAGGATCGTGCGGCGGCCGAAGGCGAGATGGGCACCCGCGGTGACGGCGACGGCGAGCAGCGCGGGCAGCGCCGCCCGTGGATGCGCGGTGATGGTGCCGTGCAGGGCGGTGACGGCGAGGATCGCGAGGATGCCCACCGGCATCCACACCGCCAGTTGCCGTACGGTCTGCGACGTGCGGAGCGCGCGCAGCGCCGCGAAGGGAACGGCCCGCAGGGCGAAGGTGATGCCGAAGACGATCGCGAGCACGGCCAGCAGGTAAGGCGTGCTAGGCACCGGCGGTCACCTCCTGGGTCCGGCCCGCGTCGCGGCGGGCGGCGAACGCGTGGCGGGCCAGCAGCAGGGTGAGGAACAGCAACAGCGCGGTGAACAGGGCGACGCCCGGGGTCAGCACGAGCGCCGCTGCGACGCTCGCCCCGGCGAGCACCACGGAGGGAAGCTCGCGGCGCGAGCGGACCGCGTCCAGGGCGAGCGCCGTGAACAGGGCGCACAGGGCGAACTCCAGGCCCTTGACCGGGCCGGGCAGGGCCGTGCCGAGCGCGACGCCGGCCAGGCCGCCGCCGACCCAGTACGCCTCGCAGGCGACCTGCATCGCCAGCAGCCGGGGCGCCGAGCGTTCGGCCTCGGGCAGGGCGGCGTTGACCGCGTACGCCTCGTCGATCAGCGCGTAGACGGCGTACGCCTTGGCCAGCGGATGCCTGACCACGTGCAGCGGGAAGGAGAAGGCGTAGAAGACGTGGCGGAAGTTGACCACGAGGACGGTCAGGGCGATCGCGCCCAGCGGCGTGACCGTGGCCGCCATCCCCACCACCAGCAGCTCCACGGAGCCGGCGAACGCGGACAGCGACAGGGCGGGGGCCAGCCACCAGGGCAGGCCGGCCTGGACGACCATCAGCCCGAGCGCGACCCCCAGCGGGAGGATCCCCAGCCCGGCTGAGAACGAGTCGCGCACCCCCGCGGCGATCTGCTGCCGCCGGGTGACGGGAAGGGACGTGGTGACCTGCGGGGGAACGTGTTGTCGCACCCCTCAATGGTCTCGCGAAACACGCGCCATGTGGTTGCCGACGTTGCACGATATGCGGCTCGTGGTGCAATGTTCTCACTGTGGACGCCATAGATCGAGCAATCATCGCTGAGCTGGAGCGCGAAGGACGGCTGACAAACGTCGAGCTGGCCCATCGGGTCGGTCTCACCACCGGGCCGTGCCTCAGACGTGTCCAGCGGCTGGAGGCCGACGGCGTCATCCGCGGCTACCGCGCCGTCATCGACCCCGCCGCCGTGGGGAGGTCCTTCGAGGTCCTGATCGACCTCACCCTCGACTCGCAGGACGCGGGGACCGTCGAGCGCTTCGAGCGCACCCTGGCGCAGGCCGAGGAGGTCGTCGAGTTGCGCCGCCTGTTCGGCACCCCCGACTACTTCATGCGCGTGGCCGTCGCCGACCTGGCCGCCTACGAGGCCTTCCTCAGCCAGTACGTCATGACCATCCCGGGCGTCAGGGGCGTCACCTCGAACTTCACGATGAAGAACATCAAGTCGGCCCCGTGACGGCGGCCGGATCCGGCGCTGCTCCGTTCGCGCGCGAGCGCCCCTGTGAGCGTCCCTGCGAGCGTCCCTGTGAGCGCCACAGCAAGCGCCACCGCAACCGCCACTGCAACCGTGCGCAGAAACGCCCGCGGCTCTGGATCATCGCCCGCCCATGATCGACGATGGGGCCCGGAAGCACCCCGTCACACGGAAGGTCACGACCATGCGTTCACGCTCATGGGCGGCGCTCGCCGCCGCGCTCGCCGCGCTCCTCCTGACGGCGCAGCCCGCAAGCGCCCGTGCCACGGTGGAGTTCGCCGCCGACTCCGGCGACCGATGCCGCCACGGCGTCACCGAGGGCACGCTGGAGTGGGTCGAAGGGCCCGTCATCCGGCCCGCCGTCCAGGTCGAGGGCACCCTGTCCGACAGCGACCCCCTGTCGATCTGCGCCCCCGACGACATGCACTCCGTGGTCACCTTCACCGCCTACCACGGCGACACCGTCGTCGCCTCCGGCACCCAGAAGGCGGACGACGCGACCGTGAAGGTCTCGCTGGGGCTGTCCGACGCGACCGGCGTCACCTCCATCGAGCGCGTGGTCGTCCAGGTGTGCCGCTACACCAACTCGCCGATCGGCACCGGCTACTGCGGCGAGGCGGCCGAGTACAAGATGCCCTGAGCCTCGCCCGGGGGTGCGGGCGGCGGCAGCACGGCCGGGTGCCGCCCGCGCGCCCTTGCCCGGCGCGTGGGCTTACTTGACGCCGCAGGTGGGAAGGCGGATGCACGGGGGCGCGATCGGCTGGGAGGCGTCATGGTCACTTCGCGAGGCGTCTTCAGGCGCAAACCCGTGGAGCAGATCGCCACAGAGCACGAGGGGGAGCTCGCCAGGACCCTGGGACTGTGGCAGCTGACCGCCATCGGCGTGGGCGGCATCATCGGCGCGGGCATCTTCGCGCTGGCAGGCGCGGTCGCCAACGAGACCGCGGGACCCGCCGTGCTGGTGTCGTTCCTCATCGCGGGCGTCGCCAGCGCCGCCGCCGCGCTGTCCTACGCCGAGTTCGCCGGAATGATCCCGAAGGCCGGGTCCGCCTACACCTACGGGTACGCCGTCCTGGGGGAGATCGTCGGCTGGTTCATCGGCTGGGACCTGCTGCTGGAGTACACCGCGATCGTCGCGGTCGTCGCCATCGGCATCTCCGGCTATTTCGGCTTCCTCGTCCAGAACCTGGGGTTCGCGCTGCCCGCGTGGATGCTCGGCGCGCCCGGCACCGGCGAGGGCCGCGTCGTGGACCTGTTCGCGGTGCTGCTGTGCCTGCTCATCGCCTTCCTGCTGAACCTCGGCATGCGCACCGCCGCCCGGTTCGAGACGTTCGTGGTGGCGCTGAAGGTCGCGGTCGTGCTGCTCGTCATCGTGGTCGGCTTCTTCCACATCAACACCGCCAACTACCACCCCTTCTTCCCGTACGGGATCGGCGGGGCCATCACCGGGGCCGCCACGGTGTTCTTCGCGGTGTTCGGCTACGACGCGATGAGCACGGCGGCCGAGGAGTCACGCGACGCGCAGCGGCACATGCCCAAGGCGATCATCTACTCGCTGATCATCGCCATGGTGCTGTACGTGCTGGCCACGCTCGTGCTGACCGGCATGCAGAACTACCGCGAGATCGACCCAGAGAGCGGCTTCTCCTCGGCGTTCGCCTCGGTCGGGCTGTCCGGGCTGGCGTCGTTGATCGCGGTGGGCGCCATCATCGGCATCCTCACGGTCATGTTCACGTTCATGCTCGGCGTCACCCGCGTGTGGTTCTCGATGAGCCGTGACGGGCTGCTGCCGCAGTGGTTCGCCAAACTGCACCCGGTACGGCGCGTGCCCACGCGCGTCACCTGGATCGTGGGCGCCGCGTCCGCCGTGATCGCCGGGTTCCTGCCCATCCAGGAGGCCGCCGAGCTGACGAACATCGGCATCCTGCTGGCGTTCGTCGTCGTGTGCCTGGCCGTGATCGTGCTCCGCTACCGGCAGCCCGGCCTGCACCGCGAGTTCCGCACGCCAGGGATGCCCGTCGTGCCGGCCATCGGGGTGCTCTTCTCGATCTGGCTGATCACCTTCCTGGACCCGGTGACGTGGCTGCGTTTCGCCGCCTGGTTCCTGCTCGGGCTGGTCATCTACTTCGTCTACAGCCGCCGGCACTCCGCCCTGGAACGGCGGCCGGCCGGGCCGGGCGAGCACTGACGGCCGCCGCTGTGCCGCGGATCACACCGCAAAGGTGTCACGCAGTGAAGGCCGCGGGAGTCATGGAAGCAACATGACCCTCACAGGCAAGGAACGATCATGTCGAGCACCCGTACCGATCTCCTGCGTGCCCTGCACAAACCCGGCGACCCGCTGATCCTGCCGAACGTGTGGGACGCGGGCAGCGCCACCGTCGTGGCCGAGGCAGGCTTCCCCGCCCTGGCGACGGCCAGCGCGTCCATCGCCGCCCTGCTGGGGCGCGGCGACCACCAGCAGGCGCCCGTCGACGAGATGCTCGACATGGCCGCCAGGATCATCAGGGCCGTGGACGTACCGGTGACCGTCGACGCCGAGGGCGGCTACGGCCTGCCGGCCGATGAGCTCGCCGAACGGCTCACCGCCATCGGCGCGGCCGGGTTCAACATCGAGGACACCGACTACCAGGGTGGGGGACTGGTCGACGCCGGCACGCAGGCCGCGCGCATCGCCGCGCTGCGGGAGGCGGGGCCCGACCTGGTGATCAACGCGCGGGTCGACGTGTTCCTGACCGGCTCGACCTCGGTCGAGGAGATCGCGGACCGCGGGCGCCGCTACCTGGAGGCCGGCGCCGACTGCGTCTTCCCCATCCTGGCCCCGTCGGAGGAGGTGGTGGGCGACCTGGTCAAGGCCGTCGCCGGGCCGGTCAACGTGTCCTGCATGCCCGGCATGGACCTGGGCAGGCTGGCCTCCCTCGGCGTCGCCCGCGTCTCGTTCGGCCCGCTGACGTACCTGGCCGCGCTGGATGCGCTCAAGGCCATGGCGGGACGCATCCGCGCGGGCCAGGACCCGTACGCGACCTGACCGGCGCGCGGAGGGCCGGCCCGCCCTCCGCGCGCCCGGTCAGCCGCGCCCGGTCAGCCGCGCTCGGTCAGCCGCGCTCGGTCAGCCGCGCTCGGTCAGCCGCGCTCGGTCAGCCGCGCTCGGTCAGCCGCGCTCGGTCAGGCGCGCTCGGTCAGGCGGAGGCGCGGCCCAGGGCCCGCAGCTCGTCGGGGGAGAGCGCCGAGACGTTCTGGTCGATGGGGGAGTCGGAGTACTGGTGGATGGTCCAGGACTTCCAGTCGGCCGGCGGTGTCACCGTCCCCTTCGGCTTGCTGTAGTGGGCCACCCACAGGGGGTACTCGGCCAGGCCCTTGCCGTAGGTGTCGGCGAAGTTCCAGCCGCTGTAGAACATCGGGGTGATGCCGGTCTCGGCCTTCACGTGCGCCAGCCACGCCTTGGCCCAGGCGTTGACCTCCTCGACGGACTTGCCGTCGGTGGTCTCCAGGTCCAGCACCAGCAGGTCGCCGGCCTGGGAGGGCTGCGCGTGCACCACCGACAGGAAGTGCTCGGCCTCGACGATGGGGTCGTTGCCGGGGTGTCCGTAGTGGTACGCACCGCGCACGATGCCCTTCTTGCCCAGCTCGCTCCAGTGCCGGGAGAAGGCGGCGTCACGGAAGTCGGTGCCCTCGGTGGCCTTGATGATGCCGAACTGCGCGGGGCTGGCCGCCCAGTCGTGCTGCGGCTGGTAGTTGGACACGTCCTGGCCGTAGGTGAGCGTCGGCTGCTCGGCCGCCTGGGCCGAGCCCGGCTCGACGGGGTCCGCGTACGCGGGTGCGCTCGCGCCCGAGAGCGCGGCGGTTCCGGCCAGCAGGGCGCCGGCGGCGGAAAGGCTGAGACGTCGCGTGAGTTCGCGCATGGGGGGATCGACTCCTTGCTTCCAAGTGCCTACCGGGTTAGCTGACGGGTTCGGACGTGGAAGTGCCCTACGCACGCGGCCGTCGGCCGGCGTGCGATTCACCCCGGAAAGGTGGGTCCCCGGTTCCGCGCTGTGCGGATTCGGCCTGTCAATGTCGCGGCAAAGGGCCGGGCGAACGATCACCGCTGACCTCTGCCGTAATCCCCAGAAAGGTATATACCACCCCATAAGCGCTGCAAGCGGTATAAATCCCCATGCAATGTGTTTTTTACCTGAGAAGGCCCTGGAACGCCGCGTGTGCAGGCGTTCCAGAGTTTTGGCAAAATTTTCCCGGCACCGTACGCAGGCCCCCTATGAAGCGGGCGTCGCAGGTCGGTGCCCGCGCCGCCGGGAAGCCGGCCTGGACGTTCACCGCTGCTCCGCCAGCCAGGCATCGAAAGTGGTCGGCGCGATGCGCGCACCCTCGCCGGGCATCAGCACGTCCCCCGCCATCGCCGGGCCGAAGACTCCCGACCACGTCGGCACGAGCCGCACCGTACGTCCCCGTGCCTGGTGCGTGCGCCGGGCCATGTCGACCAGGTCCTGCGGCTCGGGACCGGCGACGTCGGCGCACCGTCCACGCGGTTCGCCGGTCGCGATCTCGGCGAGCACGCCGGCCACGTCGGCGGGCGCGATCGGCTGCACGAGCAGCGGCGCGATCGTGGCGACGCCGCCCTGCTCCGTCCAGCTCGCCACCATTTCGGCGAAGTCGTGGAACTGCGTGACCGGCACGATCGTCCACGGCACCGGCCCGGCGGCCACGAGCCGCTCCTGCTCCCGCTTGCCGGCGTAGTGGGCGTTGCCCTCGACGCGGTGGATCCCGACGATCGACAGCAGGACGTGGTGGCGCACCCCGGCCCGCTCCTCGGCGGCCAGCAGGTTCCGCGTGGTGGCGCCGAAGAACGCCACCGTCTCCTCCGGGCCGGCCGGAGGCGCGTTCAGGGCGTCGATGACCGCTTCCACGCCGGTCAGGGCGTCGTCGAGACCTCTGACCGGCTCGCCGGTCGCCAGGTCCACGCCGAGCGAGCGGCTGATGCGCACGACCTCGTGTCCGTCGCGTTCGAGAGTGGCGGCGGTGAGTGCCCCGATGTTCCCGGTCGCGCCGGCGACTGCGATCCGCATGGTGATCCCCTTAATTATGGACTAAAGGGATCCATAATAACTTCGATAGACTCGTGGCGTGAAGCTGCCTGTGAGTACCGAGTGGGTCCTGCACTGCGCGACCACGCTGGCCCAGCTCCAGCCCGGAGACAGCGCGTCGGCGGCGCAGCTCGCGCTCCACTTCGACCTGCCGGCGGCCTACCTCACCAAGCAGCTCAAGGAACTGGTCAAGGCCGGGCTCCTGGTCGCGTCCACCGGCCCGAGGGGAGGCTTCCGGCTGGCGCGGCCCGCCGCCGAGATCACGCTGCTGCAGATCGTGGAGGCCGTCGACGGCCGGTCCACGCCGTACGAGTGCCGCGAGATCCGCCGGCAGGGGCGCGGCGCGCTGCCTGCGGAGGAGTGCGAGCACATCTGCGTCCTCGCCGAGAAGATGGCCGACGCTCACCGGGCATGGCGGGCCAGCCTTGACGGCGTCACCCTCGCCGACATCCTTACCGAACTGCCGGAATGGGCGCCGGCCCGCACCCGGCAGCGCCTGACGGCCGGCCCGAAGGCGCACAACCCCGCCGGCCAGTGAGGTGTCGCGGCCCTGCTCGGGGCCCCGCTGCCGCGGACGCCACGCGGGGTGCCGGTCAGGGAGCTGGGACAACCGTCGGGTGAGGCGCTGCGACGGTCGCTGGGTGAGCGTTGCGGCGGCCGGCGGTTGAGGGCCGGTGGGTGAACGCCGGGGCGGCCGGCGATTGAGGCGCTGGGGCGGTCGCTGGGTGAGGCGCCGGGGCGGCCGGCGATCAGGCGGCCTGGTGCCACAACTCCGCGAGCAGGCCGTTCAGCGTCTCCGGTGCCTCCACGTGGGGCCAGTGGCCGGCGCCGGGGACCGACGCGTGACGGCCGCCGACGCGTTCCGCGGTGATGCGGGCGCAGGCCATGAACGGGACGCCCCCGCGCTCACGATCCTGCTCGGGCGCGCTCTCCCACGTTCCTGAGATCACCAGCTTGGGGAACGCGGCCGCCCGCAACGCGGGGAGCGGGATCGCGGCCTCCCAGCACACCCGTTCGCGCAGCGCGGTGCCGGCGGCGCGCAACCGCGGCTCGCTCGCCTCCGGCGGCGGGCTGCCGGTCGAGCCGACGGAGGCCTGCAGCCACTGCTCCGGCGTCAGCTCGGGCAGCTCGGCGATGTCGTCGTCGTCCGCCAGGTAGTCGCCGGGAAAGCTCTCTCCGGCGTCCGGGCTGCCGCCGTACCCGCGCCGGTCCATGAGCAGCAGGCGGAAGCGGCCGGCGAGCGGCGCCTGGGCGGCGAAGCCGTAGTGAGGGTCGTCGCCCCAGCTGGTGGAGCCGTGCACGAAGAGTACGGGCGGCGCGCCGTGCGGGCCCAGCGTGGTCACGTGCACGCTGCCCGGCAGCGGCCCGTTCGCACGGAACAGCGGCGTGGGGGCGGGAGGGGACATGGCACTCCTCAACGTCGTTCGTCACCCTTGAACACTGTATAGGTCTGCTGAACGACGAACGTCAACACGGGGTACGGTGATCCCGTGTCCTCCGCAGACTTCCCCGACGGGTCCGTGTGGCTGCGCCCCCAGCGGCCGCCGCGCGACCGCCGGCTCACCCGTGACCAGATCGTTGACGCCGCCGTGGCCGTGCTCGACTCCGACGGTCACCGGGGCCTGTCGATGCGCCGGATCGCCGCCGACCTGGGAGTGACCGCCGGTTCGCTCTACTGGTATGTACGCACCAAGGACGACCTGCTCGAACTCGCGCTCGACCGGGTGCTGGGAGAGGTGTGCGCCGCGCCCGACGTGCCCGGCTGGCGGCAGGCGCTGGCCACGCTGGCCCGCCACAACCGCGACATGCTCCTTCGGCACCAGTGGGCGCTGCTGGAGCTGACCATCCGGCCCAACCTGGGGCCGAACGCGCTGGCCCTGGCCGAGAAGGGGCTGAACTCGCTGGCGCGTGCCGGGTTCGCCGACGCGGATCTCGACGCGGCGATGGCGACGGTCCATGACCACGTGGTCGGCTCGGCCATCGCCGAGATCGCCTGGCGCGACACCCTGGCACGCATGAGCGAGACCGGAGCCGGCTGGGACGAACGGGCCGCGGGATTCGTCCGCGAGATCACCGAACGCCACCCGCTGCTGGCCCGCCGGATGGCCGCCACCAGCGAGATCGACGTGGAGCGCGAGAGCGAGCGACGCTTCGAGTTCGCCCTGGAGTGCATCCTCGACGGCCTGGCGGCCCGCCACGGTCGGCGATGACGCACCCGCTCGCGGGGCGTGGGGCAAGCCGCACGCGAGGCATCACGAGGCATCACGTGGTCGGGGTGAAGCGCACGAACGGTATGTGCCGGCCCACCTCCCGGTAATCGGCCACGCTGCCGTCGACCGCGAAGCCCATGATCTTGCAGAGCTGGCGGGCGGCGGCGGGGTGG
>NZ_SMLD01000261.1:0-9364 GCF_004352805.1 Nonomuraea mesophila | reverse complement strand
GGCGTGGTCGGGTTGCGGATGTCCGGCGGCTCGATCGACGCGGTCGTGGCCATGCTGGCGATCTGGCGAGCCGGGGCCGCCTACCTGCCGCTCGATCCCGCCTACCCGGAGGAGCGCCTGCGCACCATGGCCGCCGTGGCCTCCCTCGTCGTCTCCGACGGCTTGGTCATCGAGGACGGCCCGGCGCGGAGACCGGCCGGCGAGCCGGAGACGGCAGCGGGCGGGACGGCGCACGACGGGCAGGACGGGCAGGCGCAGGAACCGGGCGGCGAGACGGCGTACGTGCTGCACACCTCCGGCTCGACCGGGGCGCCGAAGGGCGTCGTGGTCGAGCATGCCGGGCTTGCCGAGCGGGTCCGGTGGATGCGGGCCGTCTACGGGCTGCGTCCCGGCGACCGCGTGGTCCAGCTGGCCGCGCTGGGTTTCGACACCCACGCGGAGGAGATCTTCCCGGCGCTGGCGGCGGGCGCCACGGTCGAGTTGCTGCCCGGCGGCGGTTCCGCCCTGCCCGAGCTGCTGGCCCGGCGGCCCGACGTCACCGTGCTCGACCTGCCGACCGCCTACTTCCACCACCTGGTGAGCATGATCGACGACGTCGCCTGGCCCGGACACCTGCGCCTGGTGATCCTCGGCGGCGAGCAGGTGCGGGCCGGAGCGGTGGCGCGCTGGCGTGAGCGCTTCGGTGACCGGGTGCGGCTGGTCAACACGTACGGGCCGACCGAGACGACGATCATCGCCACGGCGGCCGAACTGCGCGGCGGCGATCCGCGCCCGCCCATCGGCCGCCCGGTCCGCGCGACCACGGTCAAGGTGCTCGACGCGTACGGGAGCCCGGTGCCTCCCGGCGCGCCGGGCGAGCTGCACGTCGGCGGTCCCGGTGTGGCCCGCGGCTACCTCGGCGGGCCCGATCCGCGGTTCCTGTCCGGGCCGGTGGGCCGCGTCTTCAGGACGGGCGACCGGGTGCGGTTGCGGCGGGACGGGCAGCTGGAGTTCCTCGGGCGGCTGGACGACCAGGTGAAGGTGCGCGGGTTCCGGATCGAGCCGGGCGAGGTCGAACAGTGCCTGCTCGGCCACCCGGACGTCCGCGAGGCCACCGTGCTCGCCAGGGACGGCGACCTGGTCGCGTACGTCGTCCCCGCCACGAAGGGCTCCTCCCCGGCCGTCCCCGCCACGAACGGCTTCTTGCCGGCCGCGCACGACCGCACCGCGTACGACCCCACCACGCACGACCCCACCACGCACGACCCCACCGCGCACGACCCTGCCGCGTACGTCGCCAGGAGGCTCCCTCCGTACCTCGTTCCCACGCGCTGGGTCGTGCTGGACGCCCTCCCCCTCACCCGCAACGGCAAGGTGGACCGGCGCGCGCTGCCACCGCCGGGCCCGGCCGTGGGCGGTGACGTCCAGCCCCGTACCGACGCGGAGGAACTGGTGGCGGACGTGTGGGCGGAGGTGCTCGGTGCGGGCGGGATCGGCGCCTTCGACGACTTCTTCGCCCTGGGCGGCCACTCGCTGCTCGCGATCAGGGTGGCGGCCAGGCTGCGCGCCCTGGCGGGCGTGGACCTGCCGATCCGCACCCTTTTCGACCGCCGTACGGTGGCCGAGCTGGCGGTCGCCGTCGAGGAGGCGCTGGCCGCCGAGGTGGCGGTGTTGTCCGACGAGCAGGCGAGGAGCCTGCTGGATCGGGAGGGCTCGTGACGGAGCTGAGCGAGGCGCAGCGGGCGCTGTTGACGCAGCGGCTGCGCAGGCGCCGCCCGGCTCAGGCGGCCGGGCCGTCGATCCCCGTGCTGCCGCCGGGCCAGGCGCCGCCGCTGTCGTACGCGCAGGAGCGGCTGTGGTTCATGGAGCAGTACGCGCCCGGCAGCCCGGCGCACACCATCCCCCTGGTGCGGCGGGTACGCGGCCCGCTCACCGAGGACGCGCTGGCGGCGGCGCTGAAGCGGATCGCGGCCCGGCACGAGCCGCTGCGCACCACGTTCCCCACGGGCCCTGACGGACAGCCCTCGGTGCTGGTCGCGCAGGAGGCGGCGGTGCCCGTGGCGGTGGCGCGAGCGGAGTCGGCGCAGGCGGCCAGGGCGCTGGTGGGCCCGTTCCTGGCCGAGCCGTTCGACCTGGCCTCAGGGCCGCTCATCAGGGCGCTGCTGGTACGGCTGGCCCCCGGCGACCACGTGCTGGCCATCGCCGTGCACCACATCGCGGCCGACGGCTGGTCGGCGAACGTGCTGCTGCGCGAGCTCGTGGCGCTGTGCGGCGGCGAGGCGGTGCCCGACCTGCCCGTGGGCTACGGGGACTTCGCCGCCTGGCAGCGGGACCGGCCGGGCGGCGACGTGGAGTACTGGCGGGAGCGGCTGGCCGGGCTGGAGCCGCTGGAGTTGCCCACGGACGCGCCGCGCCCTCCCGAGCTGACCCACGCGGGGGCCGCGCACGCCTTCTCCGTCGGCGCGGAGCTGGCCGGGCGGCTCGACCGGTTGGGGCGCGAGCACGGTGCCACCCCCTACATGGTGCTGCTGGCGGCGTTCGCGGTGCTGCTCGGCCGGTACGCGGGCCAGCGGGACGTGACGATCGGCTCCCCCGTCGCCGGCCGGCCGGTGCCGGAGCTGGACGGGCTGATCGGGTGCTTCGTCAACATGCTGGCGATGCGGGTCGACCTGTCGGGCGAGCCGACGTTCGCGGAGCTGCTGCGCCGGGTGCGCGAGACGGCCGCGGACGCCTACTCGCACCAGGAGGTGCCGTTCGAGCGGCTGGTGTCGGAGCTGAACGTGGCGCGGGAGCCGTCGCGCTCGCCGGTGTTCCAGGTGATCCTCGCCATGCAGAACTACGGCGGCGAGCCGGAGCCGGGGGCGCTGGCGTTGGAGGGGTTCGAGCCGGGACGCTGGGCGACCCGGTTCGACCTGGAGCTCTACACCGGAGGCGACGGGTCGTTCCTGTTCGTCTACAACACCGCGCTGTTCTCGGCCGGGCGGATCGAGCGCATGGCGGGGCACCTGGCCACGCTGCTCGCCCAGGTGGCCGGCGCCCCCGAGACGCCGGTGGCGGAGCTCGACCTGCTCACGGCCATCGAGCGGGAGGAGCGGCGGCGCTGGAACGACACCGCCGCCGACCTGGGCCCGCCCGGCCTGCTGCCCGACCCGGTCCGTGACTCCGGTGCCGTCGCCGTGGTGCATCCCGGGGGCGTGCTGACCTACGCCGAGCTGCTGGGGCGGGCCCGCGCGCTGGCCGCCGAGCTGGTACGCGCCGGCGCCGGCCCCGGGCGGCTCGTCGCCGTGGTGATGGAGCGGGGCTGGGAGCAGGTCGCCGCCGTCCTGGCGATCAACCTGGCCGGTGCCGCGTACCTGCCGGTCGACGCCGACCTGCCCGACCAGCGGCGTTTCGAGCTCATCGAACGCGGCGGGTGCGAGCTCGCGGTCACCCAGCCGTGGCTGGACCTCTCCTGGCCGGACGGCCTGACCCGGTTCACCGTCCCGGACGCCGCCGGCGACGCCCGGGAGAACCCCGCCACGCCCGGCGACCTCGCGTACGTGATCTTCACCTCGGGCTCGACCGGCACGCCCAAGGGCGTGATGATCGAGCACCGGGCCGCCGTCAACACCGTGCGCGACCTCAACCACCGCTACCGGATCGGCCCCGCCGACCGATTCCTCGCCCTGTCGGCGCTCAGCTTCGACCTGTCCGTGTACGACGTCTACGGCGCCCTCGCCGCGGGGGCCGCCCTCGTCATGGGCGAGCCGTCGGGCGACAAGGACCCCGCGGCCTGGGCCGAGCTGGTCGCCCGGGAGCGCGTCACGGTCTGGAACTCCGTGCCCGCCCTCATGGAGCTGCTCGTCGACCATGCCGAGCACGAAGGGACCGACCTCGGCTCGCTGCGGCTGGTGCTGCTGTCGGGCGACTGGATCCCGCTGACCCTGCCGGACCGCATTCGCGCCCTCGCCCCCGAGGCCGAGGTCATCAGCCTGGGCGGCGCCACGGAGGGCTCGATCTGGTCCATCTCCTACCCGATCGGCGCGGTGGACCCGGCGTGGACGTCCATCCCGTACGGCCGGCCGCTGGCCAACCAGACCTTCCACATCCTCAGCCCCGGCCTGCGGGACGTCCCGGTGGGGGTGCCCGGCGAGCTGTACATCGGCGGCGCGGGCGTCGCCACCGGCTACTGGCGCGACCCGGACAGGACGGCCGCCTCCTTCGTCACCGGCCCGTACACCGGCGAGCGCCTCTACCGGACCGGCGACCTCGGCCGCTACACCGGCGACGGCACCATCGAGTTCCTCGGCCGGGCCGACGCCCAGGTCAAGATCCGCGGCTACCGGATCGAGCTCGGCGAGATCGAGACGCACCTCGCCCGCCACCCGGACGTCGCCGAGTGCGTGGTGACCACCGACGGCGAGGGCACGGGGGCGCGGCTCGTCGCGTACGTGGTCGGGGCCGGCGCCGACCCGGTGCCGCTGCGGGCGCACCTGGCCGAGACGCTGCCCGCGTACATGATCCCTGCCCGTTTCGTCCCGCTCGACCGGCTGCCCCTGACGGCCAACGGCAAGGTGGACCGCCGCCGCCTGCCCGCGCCGTCCGCCGTCCCCGAGGCGGACGGCGCGCGGGCGGAGCCGAGCACGGACACCGAGCGCCTGGTGAGCGCCGTCTGGGCGGACGTGCTCGGCGTCACGGACTTCGGCGTGGACGACGACTTCTTCGACGCCGGCGGGCACTCGCTGCTCGCCATCAAGGTGGTGGCCCGGTTACGCAGGGAACTGCCGCCGGGGTCGGCGCCCATCGCGGTGGTCGACCTGTTCAAGCACCCGACGGTCAGGGAGCTGGCCGCCCACGCCGACGGAGGCGCCTCCGGGCCGCGTCCCCTCCTGCACGAGCTGACGCCGCGCCGGAGCGGGCCCGCCGACCTCACATACGTGTGCGTCCCGTACGGCGGGGGCGCCGCGGTGGCGTACCAGCCGCTGGCCGACGCCCTGCCCGCCACGCACGCGCTGTGGGCGGTGGCCATCCCCGGGCACGACGTGGGGCTCGACGAGGACCCGCAGCCGCTGGAGGAGGTGGCGGAGCGCTGCGTGGAGGAGATCCTGCGGAAGGTACACGGCCCGCTGGCGCTGTACGGTCACTGCGGGGTCGGTTCGGCGCTGACCGTGGCCATCGCCCGGCGGCTGGAGCAGGCCGGGCGGCCGCTGGAAGCGATCTACATCGGGGCCATCTTCCCGTTCGCCCGGCCGGGCAACCGGATGCTGGCGGCGTTGTCGCGGCTGGCCAGGCGCGAGTACATGCGCAGCGACCGCAGCTACGCCAACTGGCTGACGTCGATGGGGCTCGACATGAGCGACCTCGACCCGGGGCAGGCGCGGCACATCATCAGGAACATGCGCGAGGACACGGAGGCGGCCGAGGAGTACTTCACCGGGCTGTTCCGCAGCTCCGTGACGCCGCTGCGGGCGCCGATCATCAGCGTGGCCGGTGAGCGGGACCCGGCGACCGAGTTCTTCGAGGAACGGTTCAGGGAGTGGCACTTCCTGGCGCCGGTGACGGCCGTGGTGGAGCTGGACGAAGCCGGCCACTTCTTCCTGAAATATCGGGCGCAGGAGCTCGCCGAGATCGTCACCGGCGTCCACGAGGCGGTCGCCTCGGGAGGCGAGGCGTCGGGACCCGACTGGCGCCTGCGCGAGGTGTCCAGGACGGAACCCGGCCCCCGGCCCGCGCCGCCGGGCGAACAGACCGGTGGGCGGGCCGCACCCGAGCCGAGCATGCGCCGCTTCCTCGGCGTCGTGATCGGCCAGCTCGTCTCGATCATGGGTTCGGCCCTGACCGAGTTCGCCGTCCCCCTCTGGATCTACCTGACCACCGGCTCCCTCGCCCAGTTCGCCCTTCTCGCCGTCATCGGCCTGGTGCCGGGGATGCTGGTGGCGCCGCTGGCGGGAGCCGTGGTCGACAGGAACGACCGCCGCACCGTCATGCTCGCCGGCGACTTCGCGGCCATGGGCACCCAGCTCATGCTGGGCGTCCTGCTCTGGACGGGCAACCTCCAGACGTGGCACGTCTACCCGCTGCTGGCGGTGTTGTCGGTGGCGCTCACCTTCCAGCGCCTGGCGTACAGCTCGGCGATCCCGCAGCTCGTCCCCAAGCGCCACCTCGGCCACGCGAACGGCATCGTGCAGATGGCCGGCGGCATGACGCAGCTGCTCGTGCCGCTGGCGGCCGTCGGGCTGATGGCCGTCATCGGGCTGGAGGGCATCCTCATCCTCGACGTCATGGGGTACGCGTTCGCGATCGTGGTGACGTCGCTGGTGCGTTTCCCCGCGCGGCTGGCCTGGCGGCGCAAGGAGCCGGTCGTGGCCGAGCTGGTCGCCGGGTTCCGCTATTCCTGGGGCCATCACGGTTTCCGGCGGATGTTGCTGTTCTTCGCGGCGCTGAACATCTTCCTGTCGCCGCTCTTCCTCATGCTCTCGCCGCTGGTGCTCTCGTTCGCCGACCTGCAGGACGTGGGACGCATCTCCTTCCTGTCGGGGCTCGGAGTGCTGCTCGGCGGCCTGTCGATGACGGTGTGGGGCGGGCCGGGGCGGCACCGGATGCGGGCGGTGCTCTGGTGCACGCTCGCGCTGGCGGCGTTCTGCCTCGTCACGGGGCTGCGGGCGGATCTCGTGACGATCGGCGTCGGCGCGTTCGGCATGTCGTTGTGGCTGACGCTGCTCAACGGCATCTACGCGACCATCGTGCAGGTGAAGGTGCCGCAGCGTTTCCACGGGCGGGTGTTCGCGCTGAACACGCTGATCGCCTGGTCGACGCTGCCGATCGGCTTCGGGCTCGTGGCGCCGTACGGGGCGGCGGTGTTCGATCCGCTCGTGGCCCCGGACGGGCCGCTCGCCTCCACGGCGGGCGTACTGGTCGGCACCGGGGAGGGGCGCGGCGTCGGGCTGATGTACGTGCTGTTCGCGGTGGCGATGGCGGTGGTGGCGCTGGTCGCGCTGCGTTCCCGGCTGCCGTCGCTGGTCGACGGGGGCGCCGACGCGCTGCCCGACGACCTGGTGGGTCTACAGGCCCTCGGACGGCGTCCCCTCTAACGTCTCCTTCAGCGCCTGGAGGAAGAGCACGGCGTCCCTGCCGTTGATCAGGCGGTGGTCGTACGAGAGGCCGACCACCGCCACCGTACGCTCCCCCTCCCGCTGCGGGGAGGTGAGGGCGACGGCGCACGCCTGGCCGGGGAAGACGATCGGCACCGCCATGACGACGTCGGCGTCGTGGTGCAGGGTGACCACGATGGTGCCGCCCGCGAGTTGCTCCTCCTTGAACCCGCCGCGCTGGGCCAGTTTCCGGTACGCCGCCAGCTCTCCGGCGATCTCGCCCACGGACTTCGTGTCGGCGTCCCGGATGACGGGGACGTAGAGCCCCGCGCCGAGATCGATGGTGACGCCCACGTGCGGCGACTCGGGCACGCCGGCCGTGCCTTCGCCGACGAGGGTCGCGAAGAACAGCGGGAAGTCGCGGTGCCGGCGGGCGACGGCGGAGATGAGCAGGTCGGGCAGGCCGACCAGCCTGCGCAGCCGCCGCGTGAGGTCGCGTGCCGCGGCGACGGCCCGCCCCACGTCCACCTTGACGGCGGTGTACGCGGCGGGCACGGTCTGGTGCGAGAGGCTCACGGTCCTGCCCACGGCCCGCTGGTTCCCGCTCAGCGCCCGCAGGCTCCTGCCGCCGGGCGTGGGCGTGCCCCGATCGGCGGTCACCGGTCCAGGCTCGCCGGGGCCGCCTTCACGGTGTGCCGGGCCGGCGGCCAGGCGTTCGACGTCGGCGCGGCGTACCACCTTCACCGGAAGCGCGCGCACCCGCTCCGGGTCGACGCCCAGCTCGTCGATGAGCGCCTGAGCGGGCGCGGTGACCAACGGCCCGTCACCGGTCCCCGCCCCCGTCGATGCGGCGGGCGCGGGCGGGTGGAGGGGAGGCGGACCGGAGGTTCGCTCCGGGAGGGCGACGCGGGCGATCGGGTCGCCGGGGGCGATGTCGCGGCCCGCCGGCGTCAGGTGGGTCAGCACGCCGTCGTGCTCACTGACCAGCTCCTCCACCGTCTTCGACGTCTCCACCTCCGCGACCACCTCGCCCGCGCGCACCGGCCCTCCGTCCCGCACGAGCCAGACGGTCAGCACGTACGCCGAGTCGTTCGTGTTGAGCTTGGGCACCCGGATCTCATCCATCGAGGCCCTCCAGTACGGCGCGTCGGATCGTGTGGTCCTGCACCAGCACGTCGCGTTCCAGGTGGGCTGCCGTGGGGATGACGCTGTCGGCCGAGCTGACCAGCTTGACCGGCCGCCGCAGCCGCCCCCAGAGCCGGGTGTGCAGGTCTGCGGCGACGTGGCCGCCCCAGGTGCCGCCCGCGCTGCCGTCCTCGGCGACGCAGATCAGCGGCGCCCGCCCGAGCAGGTCGAGGAGGGGCGCCGGGTCGAACGGGTACAGGCGGGAGGGGACCAGGAGCACACCGGCCAGGTCGTGGCCGAGCAGCAGCGCCCGCATGGCCGCCAGCGCCCGGTGCGCCAGCCCTCCGGGGACGATCAGCGCATAGTCGAGGTCGCCGGAAGGGACGTCCAGGCAGCCCGAGGGGTCGCCGGCCGGCGCGGGGCCCGGGTCGAGGCGCACGACCGCGACGTCGCCCGCGAGATCCCACCGGAACAGCTCCTCCGCGACTCCCGGCGGGTACATGCGCCGCGTGTAGAGCACCTTGTCCTCGAAGTACAGGCACGGCTCCTCCAGGGCCAGCATGCGGTCGAGGACGGCCCGGTTGTCGTGGAACGGCGACATCTCGAACAGCGACAGGCCGGGGATGCCGATGAAGTGTTTCTGCGGGTTCTGGCTGTGCGTGGGGCCGTAACCGCGGTGGCCTCCGGAGGGGCAGCGGATGACCAGGGGCATGGGGACGCGGGCGCCGTACATGGTGACGGACTTGCTGGCGAAGTTGAGGATCTGGTCGAAGGCGAGCGCGGCGAAGTCGGCGAACATGATCTCGGCGATCGCCTTGCCGCCCGCGAGTGCCAGCCCGGAGACCGCCCCGACGATGGTCCCCTCGCTGAGCGGGGTGGTCAGGACGCGGTCGGGGAACCGGGTCGACAGGCCCTTAGTGATCTTGAAGGCGCCTCCGTAGGGGTCGAGCAGGTCCTCGCCGAGGACGTACACGGAGGGGTCGTCGTCCAGGAGGCCGTGGAGCGCGCGGTTGAGGTCCTCCCCCACCCGGTCACCGCCACGGCCCGGAGCTCCGGGAGGCTCGGCCGCACGTACGCCGCCGCCCGGACCTCCGGGAGGCGCGGCCGGGCTCACGCCGCCGTCCAGGTCGCCGGTGGGCGGGCGGACACGTCGGCGGCGATCTCGTCGACGCGGGCCCGCGCCTCCTCCT
>NZ_SMLD01000260.1:0-9366 GCF_004352805.1 Nonomuraea mesophila | reverse complement strand
CGGTCCGTCCCCCTACCTGCCTCCCGCCACCCAGCCGGTGCGCGGCGTGGTGTGGGGCATCCACCTCGTCCTGCCGCTGCTCGGCCTCTGGTTGCTGCTGAGCCAGCCGCACATCAACATCTCCTGGCAGCACAACGCCAGCCACTTCTGGATGATCGTCCTTGTGGCCGGGGTCAACGTCGTGCTCGGCGTCATGGTCAGCGAGGCGTCACGGCGCCGCAACGACGCCCGGTTGTTCCTCGTCTCCATGGTGTTCCTGAGCAGCGCGGGTTTCTTCTTCCTGCACGGCCTGGCCACCCCCAAGATCATCCTGCCGGCCGGCTCGCTCGGCTTCGACCTGGGCCAGCAGGTGGGGTTGTCGATCGCGGCGGTGTTCGCGCTCGGCTCGGCGCTGCCGCTGGGCGAGGCCGCGGCCAGGTCCGTGCTCCGTGCCCAGCACGTCATCCGCGGCGCGCTCGCCGCCGTCATGGTGGTGTGGGGCGTCACCTCGCTGGTCCCCGGCCTGACGACGCTCAGCGAGCCGCCGATGGTCACGCCGATCGGCTGGCTGGTGTGGGCGTCCATCCCCGGCCTGCTGCTCTACGGCGCGGCGAGCGTGCTGATGTTCCGCCTGCACCGCCGCCGCCCGTCGGCCATGCTGATCAGCCTCATCACGGCGTACGCGCTGCTGGCCGAGAGCATGGTCGCCGGGATGTCGCAGCTCAACTGGCACCTGTCCTGGTGGGAGTGGCACCTGCTGCTCACGTTCGCCTTCGTGTTCGTGGCCTACAGCGCCTACCTGCAGTTCAGGCGCGAGGGGTCGAGCGGCGGGCTGTTCGACTCGGTGGCGCTGGCCGCGACCGTCCGCCGCATCCAGCAGGACTACGACAAGGCGCTCGAAGAGCTGGTCGAGCACGTACGCCGCGGCGAGCCGCTGGCCGCTGCGCGGCTGTCGGGCAAGTTCCGGCTCAACGAAGGGCAGGCGGCGGTGCTCGACCGGGCCGGCGAGGCGCTGGCCAACGAGCGTGAGCTGTCGGAGCGGCTGGCCGCCCTGGTCTCGGTGAGCGCCCAGACCCGGATCGGCCTGCCCGAGCAGGAGCTGCTCGCCTCGTCGCTGGAGCGGGTGCGGCAGGCGTACGGTGACGTCAAGATCGGGCTGGTCGCCGACGGGAGCACGCAGATCGGCTCGCGCGACTACAGCTTCGACGGTGACACCCCGATCCGGCGCGAGCACCTGCTCGCCTTCCCCCTGACCGTCAAGGGCAGCCTCGCCGGTGTGCTGGAGGTGCCGGTCGGCCGCACCAGCCAGGACGAGGCGCTGGCCGCCACGCTGGCGGGGCAGCTGTCCATCTCCCTGGAGAACGCCCGTCTCTACAAGGAGCTGCACACCCTGTTCCACCAGTACATGTCGCCCGACGTGGCGCACGCGCTGCTCGCCGACCCGGGTCAGGCCGCGCTCGGCGGTGAGGTGAAGGAACTGAGCGCGCTCTTCGCCGACCTCAAGGGCTTCACGACGTTCTCCGAGAAGGTGTCGCCCGGCGAGATCGTCGAGATGCTCAACCGCTACCACACGGCGGCCGTGCCCTGCATCCTGAACAATGGCGGCACGATCGTGCAGTTCGTCGGCGACGCGCTGCTCGCCCTGTTCAACGCGCCCGCCCTGCAGGCCGATCACGCCAAGGCCGCCTGCCGGGCCGCGCTCGACATGCAGCGCGCCGCGGCCGAGGTGGCCGAGGAGATGGCGTGGAAGCGGGACGGCGACGTCGAGTGGCCGACATTCCGGGTGGGCGTCAACACCGGCCCCGCCCTGGTCGGCAACATCGGCAGCCCCGAGCTGCGCGGCTTCAACGCGATGGGCGACTGCGTCAACGTGGCAGCCAGGCTCCAGGGCGTCGCCGAACCCGGCACGGTCGTCATCGGCGAGACGACGTACAAGCAGCTGGGCCGTGACGCGACGGTGCGGTCCCTGGGGCGGCTCAACCTCAAGGGCAAGGAGGAACTCGTCGCGGCGTACGTTCTCACCGATCTGCCGTAGAACGTCGCCTCCTGTACCGACATAATCGGGCCCATGAACGCAGAGCCCGGCGAGTTCCTGTCCCTGCTCACCGACGAGGAGGTGGCGGCGCTGCGCGCGGCGGGGCGGCTGCGACGCTGGGACCGCGGCACGACCGTCATCACCGAGGGCGACACGTCAGATTGGGTGCTCGTGCTGCTGGAGGGCCGGGTGAAGGTCTCCTCGCACACGAGCGGCGGCAACGAGGTGGTGCTCGCCGTACGCGGCCCCGGCGGGCTGATCGGCGAGCAGTCGGCCATCGACGGCTCGCCGCGCTCGGCCACGGTCACCACGCTGGAGCCCGTCACCGGCCTCGTCGTGCGCGACTTCGTCTCCTTCCTGGAGACGCACGGGCGCGTCGCGGTGCTGCTCATGAAGCTCGTCAGCGAGCGGCTGCGCGACTCCGACAGGAAGCGCATCGAGTACGGCGCGTTCGACACCACGGGCAGGGTGGCGACGCGCCTGCTCGAACTGGCCGACCGCTACGGCGAGCAGACCGCCGGCGGCCTGCGCGTCGCGCTCCCGCTGTCGCAGGACGAGCTGGCCGGGTGGACGGGCTCGTCCCGCGAGGCCGTCAGCAAGGCGCTGCGCACGCTGCGCGACCGCGGCCTGATCGAGACCGGGCGGCGGCGCGTGACCATCCACGACGTCGAGGGGCTGCGCCAACGCGCCCGTTAACGCCTGCGACAGGTCAGCCGTACGTCATCAATGGGGCATGGTCGCGGCGAGCAGGCGTTCGACGTCGCGGTAGCGGGAGACGGGGATGAGGTGCACTCCGTCGAAGGCGCCGGAGTCGCGCAGGGCGAGCACCTGCTCGCAGGCCGCCTCCACACCCGCCTGGCGGTCGCCGGTCACCTGCCGCACCAGGGCGTCGGGCAGCGCGATGTCGGGAATCGTCGTGGCCAGGCTGCGGGCGTGGGCGGCGCTGGCCAGCACCATCACGCCCGCGTAGACCGGCGCGTCCACCGGGTGCGCCTCGCGCCAGCGCACCTGCGCCTCCACCGAGAAGGAGACCTGGAGGAAGAGGAAGTCGGCCGCGCGTTTCCAGGCCGGCAGCGGGCGCAACCCCGCCGCCGCCCCCAGACGGGAGCCGGGCGAGAACTCCCTGGCCTCCTCGATCATCGATCGCACGGTGAGATCGCTCGTACGGTTGCCGCTCGCGGGCTTGTCGCCGTAGACGAACAGGAACTGGTCGACGCCGTACGCCGCCGCCGTCAGCAGGTCGCGGCGGAAGCCGAGCAGGTTGCGGTCGCGCGAGTTGAGGCAGGCGATGCCGCGCCCGCCCATCGCCTCGACCTCGTGCGCCACCGCGACGCTCGACACGGTGGCGCGGCCGATGTGGTTGTCGGGGATGAGGAAGGCGTGGGCGACCTTGCTCATGGTGCCGATCTGGTGCCTGACGTGCTTCAGATCGGGCTTTGTGGGCGGTTCGATCTCGCAGATCAACTCGAAGGCCATGAACCACGACCCTAACGCCGGGCCGCGAGCGCTGCTATGCCGCTGAGCACCAGGTCGACGCCGAACGTGTCGTACAGGTGCGGGTCCTTCCGCTCGACCAGCGGGCCCGCCATCTCCACCAGGTGCGGGTAGCTCTCGACGGGCAGTGACTGCAGGTCGAGCCGCTTGCGCCTGACCCGCTGCGCTTCGGCCTCGCCGGACGGGGACGCCTGCTGGGCGGCCGTGGCGTCGGCGATGGCGGTGGCGCTGTGCAGCAGGTACTGCGTGATCAGGCAGCTCTCCTCCACGCTGAACCCGGCCGCGCGGGTCAGCCTGAGCGCGTGGTCCCAGACGGCCAGGAAGCTCGGCACCGTGACGGCGTCGATCTGCTCGATCACGTCCTTGGCGCAGGGGTGGGCGCGCAGGGTCCTGATCAGGCCCTCGGTCAGGTCGCGCAGTTGCTCCTGCCACGGGCGCTCGTCGGCCGGCTTGGGCGCGAAGCCGCCGACCAGGTGGTCGGCCATGCCGATGATCAGCTGCTCCTTGTTCTTGTAGTGCCAGTAGAGGGCCATCGGCGTGACGCCCAGGTCGGAGGCCAGCCGCCGGATCGTGACGGCGTCGAGCCCTTCGGCGTCGCCGATCTCCAGGGCTCGTTCCGCGATCGCCCGCGCGGTCAGTTTCTTCGCCACGGTTGACAACTATACGACGTACACGTTCAACTGTACGCCGTACAAGTACGGTGTATAGGAGGACATGTCGTGCGATGGTGGGCGCTTGGCGCGGTGACCCTGGGGACGTTCATGACGTACCTGGACAACAACGTGGGCAACGTCGCCCTGCCCACGATTCAGCGCGAGCTCGGGCTGTCGATCAGCGGCCTGGAGTGGATCGTGAGCTCGTACATCCTGCTCTTCGCCGGGCTCATGCCGGCGGGCGGCCGCCTCGCCGACGTGTACGGCGCCCGCAGGGTGTTCCTGACCGGCCTGACGATCTTCACGCTGGCCTCGCTGGCCGCCGGCCTGGCCACCACGGGCGCGACGCTCATCGCGGCGCGGGCCGTGCAGGGCGTCGGCGCGGCGCTGCTCACGCCCACGGCGCTGGCCCTGATCGGCCAGATCTTCCCCGACCCCGGCGAGCGCGGCCGTGCCGTGGGCGTCTGGAGCTCCGCGGGGGCGCTGTCCATGGCGCTCGGCCCGTTCGCCGGCGGCTTCATCAGCGAGCACCTGCACTGGGGCTGGATCTATCTGGTCAACGTCCCGCTCGGGCTGCTGGCCTTCGGCCTCGCCCTCTGGGCCGTCAGACCCGCCTTCACGCGCGTGCGGCGCAGCCTCGACCTGCCCGGACTGGCCACCTCTGCCGTCGCCCTGTCGTCCCTGACGTACGCGCTCATCGAAGGAGAGGCGGCGGGCTGGACCTCGCCCCCGATCCTGGCCGCGTTCGGCGTCGCCGCGGCGGCGGCCACGGCATTCGTGCTGGTGGAGTCCTGGGCCGCCGAGCCGATGGCGGCGATGGTGTTGTTCCGCTCGCGGGTGTTCAGCGGCGGGCTGATCACCAGCGGGATCTGGTCGTTCGGCGTGTTCGGCATCTACTTCTTCAGCGCGTTGTGGCTGCAGAACGTGCTGGGCTTCTCCCCCACCGAGGCCGGCGCCGCGTTCGTGCCGATGGCGCTCGTCATGGCCGTGGTCGCGATGTCATCGCAGCGCATCACCTCCTGGCTCGGCATCGGACGTACGGTGGCGCTCGGGATGGCGCTCATGGGCGTGGCGATCTACCTGATCTCCCGCGTCGGCGCCGACGGCACCTACGCGGACGTCGCGCCCTGGTTCCTGCTGTACGGCCTGGGCGGCGGCATGCTCGTGCCCCTGACGGCCGCGGTGCTCAACGGCATGCCCCAGGACAGGGCGGGCGTGGCCTCGGGCATGTTCAACGTGTCACGCGAGGTGTCCGGGCTGCTCGGCGTCACGGTGCTGGGCGCGCTCCTGAGCGTCAGGCAGGCGGCCGGCGACCGGGCGCCGCTGCTCGCCTTCCTCGACGGCTACCGGTTCGCCCTGGTCGTCGCGGCGGTCGTGGTGCTGGCGGGCATCCCGGTCGCGCTGTTCTCGCTGCGCGGGGCCGCCGGACGCGACGAGCCCTCCGGATCTGCCGAGCCCGCCGCGCCCGCTGATCCTCAGGCCACCGCCTCGGCCACCGCCGGCTCGGCGAACTGAGTGGTGTACAGCTCCTCGTACCGGCCCCCGGCTTCGAGCAGCTCGGTGTGCGTGCCGCGCTCGACCACCCGCCCGTCCTCGATCACCAGGATGACGTCGGCGGCGCGGATCGTGGACAGCCGGTGCGCGATCACCACCGCCGTACGCCCGTGCAGCGCCTCGCCGAGCGCCGCCTGCACCGCCGCCTCCGAGGTGGAGTCGAGCGCCGCCGTGGCCTCGTCCAGGATCACCACCCGGGGCCTGGCCAGCAGCAGCCGGGCGATCGTCAGGCGCTGGCGTTCGCCGCCCGACAGCCGGTAGCCGCGCTCGCCCACCACCGTGTCGAGCCCGTCGGGCAGCGACTCGATCAGCGTGGCCAGCCGGGCCCTGGTGAGCGCGTCCCACAGCTCGTCCTCCTCCGCCTCCGGCCTGGCGAGGAGCAGGTTGGCCCTGATCGTGTCGTGGAACAGGTGCCCGTCCTGCGTGACCATGCCGAGCGTGTCGCGGATCGAGTCGGCGGTCAGGTCGCGTACGTCCACGCCGCCGAGCCGTACGGAGCCCGCGTCGACGTCGTACAGCCTGGGCAGCAGCTGCGCGATCGTGGACTTGCCGGCGCCGGACGAGCCGACCAGCGCCACCATCTGTCCGGGCTCGGCCCGGAACGAGACACCGTGCAGCACCTCGACGCCGCCGCGCGTGTCCAGCGTGGCCACCTCCTCCAGCGAGGCGAGCGAGACCTTGTCGGCCGACGGGTAGGCGAAGCGCACGTCGTCGAACTCGACCGACACGGGGCCCTCGGGGACCGGGCGCGCGTCGGGCTTCTCCTGGATGAGCGGCTTGAGGTCGAGCACCTCGAAGACGCGCTCGAAGCTGACGACCGCGCTCATGACGTCCACGCGGGCGCTGGCCAGCGCGGTCAGCGGGGCGTACAGGCGGGTGAGCAGCATGGCCATCGACACCAGCGCGCCGGGGGCGAGCTGGGCGCGCAGCGCGTAGAAGCCGCCGAGCCCGTACACGAGGGCCAGGGCGAGCGCCGACACCAGCGTCAGGGCGGTCACGAAGACCGTCTGCGTCATGGCGGTGCGTACGCCGATGTCGCGCACCCGGCGGGCCCGGGAGGCGAACTCGGCCGACTCGTGCGCGGGCCGGCCGAACAGCTTGACCAGGGTCGCGCCCGGCGCGGAGAACCGCTCGGTCATCTGGGTGCCCATGGCCGCGTTGTGGTCGGCCGCCTCGCGCCGCAACCGCGCGATCCGCGTGCCCATGCGCCGCGCGGGCACGATGAACACGGGCAGGAGCAGCAGCGCGAGCAGCGTGATCTGCCAGGAGATGGCGAGCATCGCGATGAGCGTCAGCGTGAGCGTCACGACGTTGCCCGCCACGCTGGACAGCGTGTCGGTGAAGGCCCGCTGCGCGCCGATCACGTCGTTGTTGAGCCGGCTGACCAGCGCGCCCGTGCGCGTCCTGGTGAAGAACGCGATCGGCATGCGCTGGACGTGGTCGAAGACGGCCGTACGCAGGTCGAGGATCAGGCTCTCCCCCAGCCCTGCGGACAACCAGCGGCTGAGCAGCCCGATGCCCGCCTCCGCGACCGCGAGGCCCGCGATCATCAGCGCCACCACGACCACCACGCTGAGCGGCTCGGCGTTGAAGATCGCGTCGACCACCCGTCCCGCCAGCAGCGGCGACCCCACCGCCAGGCCCGCCATGACCACGCTGAGCAGCAGGAACAGCGTCAGCCTGCGGCGGTGCGGGCGGGCGAACGCGGCGATGCGCCGGAGCGTCGCCCTGGAGACGGAGCGACGCTCCTGCCGGTTGTTCATCGAGTACAGCTGGTGCCACGCGGTCATTTCCATGCTCATGGCATGGAGATTAGAGCCTCAACTTAACTTGAGGTCAAGAGCCGATCTTCTGGCCCTTCTTGTGCCAGACCACGGCCACCGACGGGCGCGGCTGGTCGCCGTCGGGCCAGCGGCTGCCCGGCTTGTCGGGGCTCGCGCCGTCGACCTCGCCCGGGTGCTGCACCGCCACGAACACGCTGCGCTGGTCCTTCGTGACCATCGGGCCGCAGGTCTCCGCGCCGACCGGGACGGTGAGGAACTGGCGCAGATGGCCGCGTTCCCTGCCGCGTACCGGCATCACGAACAGGCCGTCGTTCGTGCCGAGCGCGTTGCCGTCCGTCGAGATCCACAGGTTGCCGTCGCGGTCGAACGTCACGTTGTCCGGGCAGGAGATCGGCGAGACCTTCTTCTTGTCGTAGCCCGCGAAATAGGTGTTCGCGTCGTCGGGGTCGCCGCAGACCAGCGGCACCGACCAGGCGAACCTCCTCGCCCCGGCGTCGTCGCGCCGCTCGACGATCTCCAGGACGTGGCCGTGCTTGTTCGAGGCGCGCGGGTTGGCCTCGTCCGCCTGGGCCGGGGTGCGCTCGGAGTTGTTGGTCAGCGCGACGTACACGCCGCCCGTGACCGGGTTGCGCTCCATGTCCTCCGGGCGGTCCATCTTGGTCGCGCCCACCTTGTCGGCCGCCACCCGCGTGTAGACGAGCACCTCCTCCGCGGTCATGCCCTTCACGTACGACCTGTCGCCCGAGACCAGCGGGATCCACTCGCCCGAGCCGTCGAACTCGCCGTCCTTCGGCAGCTTGCCCGACCCGTCGATCTCCTTCTCCGGGCTGTCGCCGGTGAACCTGGCGACGTACAGGGTGCCCTCGTCGAGCAGGTCGCGGTTGTGCCGGTCGGCCCCCTGCCGGTAACGCCCCTTCGACACGAACTTGTAGATGTACTCGAAGCGCGAGTCGTCACCCATGTAGACGACCAGGCGGCCGTCGCGGGCCAGCGTCGTGTTGGCCGCCTCGTGCTTGAACCGGCCGAGCGCCGTACGCTTGACCGGCGTCGAGTCGGGGTCGAACGGGTCGATCTCCACGACCCACCCGAACCTGTTGCACTCGTTCGGGTGCTTGGCCAGGTCGAAGCGCTCATCGACCCGGTCGAACCTGCGGCTGATCTCCGGAGTGCCCTCCGCGATCGTGTAACGCTTGGTGTACGGCCGCTGCTTGGCCGGCACCTTGTCGCCGTTGACGAAATACTGGTCGAAGTTCTCCTCGGCGGTCAGCACCGTGCCCCACGGAGTCGTGCCGCCCGCGCAGTTGTTCAGCATGCCGATGGGTTTGCGGCCCTTGGGGTCGGCGTCCGTCCTGAGCAGGTCGCTGCCCGCCGCCGGACCGGAGAACTTCATGGGCGTCTCGGCGGTGATGCGCCGGTTGTAGCGGCGACGCCCCTTGGTGACCAGCTTCCACTCGCCGGCGCGGCCCTCCCGCTCGATCTCCACGACCGAGCCGCCGTGCCCCGCCAGGCCGATCCTGATCTGCTCCTCGGTGGCCTCCGCGCCGCCGGGGTAGCCGCGGAACATCAGGTTCTCGTCGGTGTACTCGTGGTTCACCCAGAGCAGCGCCCGGTCACGGCCCATCGGGAACATCGTCACGTAGTCGCAGTTGTAGCCGAACTGCTTGCTCTGCGCCTCGGCGCTCTGGTCGTCGAAGTCGAACTCCGGCGCGTCCGGCAGCACCGGGTCGCCCCAGCGCACGACCACCGAGGAACGGTAGTTCTCCGGGATGGTCAGCTTGTCGTCCTTGTTGGGCCGGACCGGCGTGAAACGCAGGTCGCCGCCCCGCCCGCCGGGCGCGGGTCGGGACGCCTCGGCCAGCGCCGGCGC
>NZ_SMLD01000025.1:0-77216 GCF_004352805.1 Nonomuraea mesophila | reverse complement strand
CCCCCACGACCGCCCCCCGCCTCGACGAGATCGTGCCCTCGGCCGAGCCGGTCAAGGACTTCGGCGAGGGCGGCCCCAGCGTCACGCCGACCCCGCCGCGGGTGCTGGCGATCGCCCCCGCCGCCGTCCCCAAGCAGACGAGGTTCCGGCTCGGGGCGCTCGCGCACGTGCAGAAGGTGCTCGTGGTGGACGCGGGTGCGGTCAAGGTGTCGGGCACCGGGCTGAACCTGCTCGCCGTCGACCCGTCCGACTTCCGCTCGTGGACCCCGAAACCCGTCGCCGACCAGCCGGGCGTCTGGAGCGCGCTGACCCGGGGAGAGCTGGTGGCCGACGCCGCCGCGATGCGCAAGTACGGGATGGTCCTCGGCGCGACGTACCAGGTGGACGGCGGCCCCAGGCTGCGCGTCGCCGCCTCGGCCTCCCTCGGGCTCAAGGGCGTGGACGGGCTGGTCAGCGCCGACCTGGGCAGGTCGCTGGGGTTCGCGCCCGGCGTGGCGGTGCTGCTGCACGGCAAGCCCGGCAAGATCAGCGAGTCGGGCGTACGCAAGCTGCTCGGCAAGGACGCCCAGATCGTCCTGCTGGACGCCGCCGAGCGCACCGCCAAGAAGCAGGCGCCCGAGCAGCCGAAGAGCGTCAACGTGGGCAGGCCCGGCAGCTACCTGGAGCTGTACAAGGCCTCCGCCACCCGCTGCCCCGGCCTGTCCTGGACGGTGCTGGCCGCGATCGGCCAGGTGGAGAGCGGGCACGGCCGCAACAACGGCCCGTCGAGCGCGGGCGCGCTCGGGCCCATGCAGTTCATGCCCGCGACCTGGAAGCACTACGGCGTCGACGGCGACGGCGACGGCAAGGCCGACATCTGGAGCCCGTACGACGCGGTGCCGGGCGCCGCCAACTACCTGTGCGCCAACGGCGCGGGCAAGGGCGGCGAGAAGCTGCGCAAGGCCATCTGGTTCTACAACCACTCGTGGGACTACGTGAACAAGGTCATGGGCATCGCCGAGGCCTACGCCCGCACCTACGCCTGAGGGCTGCGACGGGGCGGCGGGCAGCAGGTCAGGGGGCAGGGCCGCGGCTCCGGCTCGTCCATCAGATCGCACACCATCCGCACGAACCGCGGATGCGTGCCGGCCGTCGCCGCCCGCTCCATCGGCAGGCCGAGCGCGTCAGCCACCTGCCTGGCCTCGGTGTCGAGGTCGTAGATGACCTCCATGTGGTCGGAGACGAACCCGATCGGCACCAGCACCACGGCCGGCGCGTCGGTCTTGCGCAGGAAGTCGCAGACGTCGGGCTCCAGCCACGGCACCTGCGGGGGGCCGCTGCGCGACTGCCACACCAGGTCCCACGGCGCGGTGCGGCCGAGCGCCTGGCTGACCAGCTCGGCGCTCCTGCGCAGTTGCGCTTCGTACAGGCCGCCGGACGGGCCCGCCGTCCCGGCCATCGAGACGGGGATGCTGTGGGCGGTGAACACCAGCCTGGCGTCGTCGCATCCGCGGTCGGCGAGCCGTTCCAGCGCCGCCCGCGTGTGGTCGGCCATCGCCGCCACGAACCCCGGGTGATCGCCGAAGTGGCGCATCTTCACCAGCTCGGGGCCCCCGTCGACCGAGATCCTCGCGATGTCCTCGTGGTATTGGCGGCAGCTCGAATAACCGGCGAACGCCGACGTGGCGAAGACCGCGGCCTTCCTGACGCCGTCGGCCTGCATCTGCCGCACGACGTCCTCGCCGAACGGGTGCCAGTTGCGGTTGCCCCAGTAGACCGGCACGCCGGCGACCGGGCGCAGCGCCTCGACCAGGTCGCGGTTCTGCTGGTTGATCGGGCTGACGCCGCCGAAGTCGTGGTAGTGCTCGGCCACCTCCAGCAGCCGTTCGCGCGGCACGCCGCGCCCGCGCACGACGTTCTCCAGGAACGGCAGCACGTCGTCGGGACCCTCGGGACCGCCGAACGACAGGACCAGCAAGGCGTCGTATGTTCCCACGTGACAAACCCTATGCGGGAACGCCGCCGGCCCTCTCTCCGGCCCGCGAGGGAACGAAGAACAGGCAAGGTCGGTGGCCGAGTCGCCGCACGCAGCTCGGCCACGGACAGGTAGGTTCGATCGGGTGAGCGCATTCAACGACATACGTGACTATGTGGCCATCCCTCGGGTCCTCTCGCTACGGCTCTCGCCGGACGGCTCCAGGCTGATCTCCGCGGTCCAGTCCCTGAAGGCCGACGGCACGTCGTACGGCACCGCGCTCTGGGCGATCCCGGCCGGCGGGCGCGAGGGCGAGCCGTACCGCCTGACCCGCTCCGCGAAGGGCGAGGGCGGGGCGGTCTTCACCGACGCCGGCGACGTGCTGTTCACCTCGGCCCGCCCCGACCCCGCCGTGAAGGACTCCACCGACGAGGTCGCCTCGTTGTGGCTGCTGCCCCGCGAGGGCGGCGAGGCCCGCCAGGTGGCCACCCGCCCTGGCGGCATCGGCGCGGTCCGCACGGCGGGCGACGTCGTCGTGTTCGCCGCCGACGTGCTGGACGGCGAGGCCGACACCGAGGAGGAGCGGCGCAAGGCCCGCAAGGACGCCGGGATCAGCGCCGTCCTGTTCGAGGGCTACCCGGTCCGCTACTGGGACCACGACCTCGGCCCCGGCCGCCCGCGCCTGTTCGCGGGCCGGCTCGGCGAGGACCGGCTGGAGGACGTACGCGACCTGACCCCCGACGCGGGCGAGGCGCTGCGCGAAAGCGGCTTCGAGCTGACCCCCGACGGCGCCACCGTGATCGCGACCTGGCGTACCTACCTGCCGAAGGGCGAGTGGCGTACCGACCTCGTCGCCATCGACGTCGCCACCGGCGAGCGGCGGGTGCTGCTCAGCGAGGACCGCCACGACTTCACCGGCCCGCTGGCGATCTCGCCCGACGGCCGCCGGGTCGCCTGCTCGCGCGAGCGGTTCACCGGCCTGGACGTCTCGGCGCGCAGCGAGTTGTGGATCGCCGACCTCGCCACGGGCCAGGGCCGCGCGTACGCGCCCGACCTGTTCCCCGCGGCCGTCGAGTGGGCGCCCGACTCCTCGGCCGTCTACCTCGCCGCCGACCACCAGGGACGCCGGCCGGTCTTCCGCGTCCCCGTGGCCGAGCCCGGCGAGGTGACCAGGCTGACCCGCGACGACGCCTCCTACGCCGCTCTGGCCGTCTCCGCCGACGGCCACGCCCTCTACGCGCTGCGCAGCGGCGTCGGCATCGTGCCCGGCCCGGCCAGGATCGACGTGGCGACCGGCGAGGCCGCCGACGTGCCCTCGCCCGCTCCCCGCCCTGAGGTGCCCGGCACGCTGACCGAGATCTCCGCCACCGCCGACGACGGCACCACCATCCGCGGCTGGCTCGTGCTGCCCGAGCACGCCTCCGCCGACGCGCCCGCGCCGTTCCTGCTGTGGATCCACGGCGGCCCGGTCGCCTCGTGGAACGACTGGCAGTGGCGCTGGCAGGCGTGGATCATGGCCGCGCACGGGTACGCCGTCCTCATGCCGGACCCGTGCCTGTCCACCGGCTACGGCCAGGAGATGATCGACCGCGGCTGGGGCAACTGGGGCCCCCGCACCCAGGCCGACCTCGACGCGATCGTCGACGTGGCCCTCGCCAGGGACGACATCGACGCCGAGCGCATCGGCGCGATGGGCGGCTCGTACGGCGGCTACATGGCCAACTGGCTGGCCGGCCACAGCGACCGCTACAAGGCCATCGTCACCCACGCCTCGCTGTGGAACCTCGACCAGTTCGCCGGCACCACCGACGCCGCCATGTTCTGGCAGCGCGAATTCGGCGAGCCCGGCTCCGAGCGTTACTCGCTGCTGTCCCCGCACAACTCGCTCGACAAGATCACCACGCCGCTGCTCGTCATCCACGGCGACAAGGACTACCGGGTGCCCATCGGCGAGGCCCTGCGGCTCTGGTGGGACCTGCGGCGTACGGAGGTCGACGCGAAATTCCTGTACTTCCCCGACGAGAACCACTGGATCCTCAAGCCGGGCAACGCCGTCGCCTGGTACGAGACCGTGCTCGCCTTCCTGGCGCAGCACGTGCTCGGCGAGGAGTGGAAGCGTCCGGAATCGGTGGCCTGATGAGCGACTTCCTGCGGCTGGCCGAGGACATCGCCCGCGAGGCGGGCGACATGCTCCTCGCCAAACGGCCCACCATGTCCGAGGAGATCGAGACCAAGTCCAGCCCCACCGACGTCGTCACCATTCTGGACAAGGCGTCGGAGGAGCTCATCCGGGAGCGCATCCTGGCCGCCAGGCCCGGCGACCGCATCCTCGGCGAGGAGGGCGGCGAGGCGCCAGGGGAGTCCGAGGTGCGCTGGATCGTCGATCCGATCGACGGCACCGTCAACTTCCTGTACGGGCTGCCCGACTGGGCGGTCTCGATCGCCGTCGAGGTGAACGGCGAGGTCGTGGCCGGGGTCGTCAACGCGGCGCAGCGCGGCGAGGTCTACACCGCCGCGCTCGGCGAGGGCGCCTGGCTCGGCGGCGAGCGGCTGCGCTGTACCACCGGGGTGCCGCTGGCGCAGGCGCTGGTGGCGACCGGCTTCGGCTACTCGGTGAGCCGGCGCGTCGTCCAGGGCGAGGTCGTGGCCGCGGTGCTGCCGCGGGTGCGTGACATCAGGCGCGGCGGCTCGTGCGCGATCGACCTGTGCTCGCTGGCGGCCGGCCGCCTCGACGCCTACTACGAGCGCGGCATCAACCACTGGGACTACGCCGCGGCCGGCCTGGTGGCGACGGAGTCGGGGGCCAGGCTCGGCGGGCTGCACGGCAGGCCGGTGAGCCCCGGCTTCGCGTTGTGCGCGGCGCCCGGCCTGTTCGAGGAACTGCACGACCTGCTGGTCCCGCTCGA
This sequence comes from Nonomuraea mesophila, assembly GCF_004352805.1. Lineage (NCBI taxonomy): Bacteria > Bacillati > Actinomycetota > Actinomycetes > Streptosporangiales > Streptosporangiaceae > Nonomuraea > Nonomuraea mesophila. The sequence continues at coordinate 72,356 of NZ_SMLD01000025.1, read as the reverse complement.
CCCCGAGCGGGACTGAGCGGCCCCCGCGCGGGCCCGCGGGGGCCCGCGGGGGCCCGGAAACGACGAAACGGCCGGAGCGAGAGCTCCGGCCGTTTCGATCGGGTCAACGGGGCAAGGGTATGCCATGATCGTCGGCCAGCCGACGCAGATCTTCGATCTCGGCGGTGAGCGTGTCGGCGAGGTAGTCGTCGCCGACGCTGCGGGCCTCACGGAGGCCCTTATAAGCCTGGTCGAGGCGGTGTTCGATCGTGGTCGTGAACTCGCCCATCTCACCTACTCTCTAGGGGTTCGACTCGTGTGGGAGCGACGCACGCCCATTGCCGGTTGATGTCCTGGCGATGGGTGTCCCGCAGGCATACCCCGGGTCGTCGTCCCCCGAAACATGAATTTCGCCGTGCTCTGCCTCACCCTGGCGTCACCAACCCCTGAACATGCCTTACCGTGCGCTTATCGACGCTGTGGACAGAATGTGGGACCAGAACCGGAGAGAGGTGTGCCAGGCGTGCGGGTGCTGGTGGTTGAGGACGAGCGCGTGCTCGCCGACGCGATCGCGACAGGGCTCAGGCGCGAGGCCATGGCGGTGGACGTGGCCTATGACGGCGGGGGCGCGCTGGAGCGCACCTCCTACATCGACTACGACGTGATCGTGCTCGACCGTGACCTGCCGGTCGTGCACGGCGACGAGGTGTGCCGCCGGCTGGTGGAGCAGCGGAGCGCCTCCCGCATCCTCATGCTGACCGCGTCGGGCGACGTGGACGACAAGGTGGAGGGGCTCGGCCTGGGGGCCGACGACTACCTCGCCAAGCCGTTCGTGTTCGTCGAGCTGGTCGCGAGGGTGCGCGCGCTCGGCCGCCGCTCCGCGCCCGCGCTGCCGCCCGTGCTGGAGCGGGCCGGGATCCGGCTCGACCCGGGCAAGCGGCTCGTGCAGCGCGACGGCAAGGAGGTCGTGCTGACCAAGAAGGAGTTCGCCGTCCTCGAGGAGCTCATGCGCGCGGAGGGCGCCGTGGTCAGCCAGGAGGACCTGCTGGACAAGGCGTGGGACGAGAACATCGACCCGTTCACCAACGTGGTCCGGGTGACCATGATGACGTTGAGGAAGAAGCTGGGCGAGCCTCAGGTGATCGAGACCGTCCCAGGGGTGGGGTACAAGTTGTGACTGAACGGCCAGAGCGGCAGGCGGGGCCGACGCATCCGATGATCAGCCCGCATTCCGAGCGGAAGGCGACGCGGGTCCAGCAGGCGCCGCCGCCCAGCGGGCCGCCCGCCTGGGACGGCCCGCCCCCGCCGCCGGCCCAGCCGCCGGTGCAGCGCACGCCGATGGAGCGGATGAAGGACCTGCCCGGCAGGGTCAGCATCCGGTGGCGGCTGACGCTCACCTACGGCGCGCTCGTCTTCGCGGCCGCCGCGGTGCTGCTGTTCTCGGTCTATGTGATCGTCGGTACGGCCATCGACTACGCGTGGCCCTCCATCAACTGGGGGCTCGACCCCGTCCAGAACACCCGGCTCGACGCCGCGTGGCAGGAGTTCCAGCGGCAGGCGGTGCAGGACGCCCGCGACGCCCTGTTCAGCAGCGCGTTCCTGGCGCTGTTCGGGGTCGGCATCCTCGCGCTCATCATCGGCTATTTCGTCGCCGACCGGGCGCTGCGGCCGGTGGCGCAGATGACCGCCACGGCACGCAAACTGTCCGAGAGCACCCTGGCCCACCAGCGCATCGCCCTGGAAGGCCCCAACGACGAGCTGAAGGAGCTGGCCGACACCTTCGACGCCATGCTCACCAGGCTCAACATCGCCTTCGACACCCAGCGCAGATTCGTGGCCAACGCCTCGCACGAACTGCGCACCCCCCTCACGATCAATCGCACGGTCCTGGAGATCGCCCTGTCGGACCCCGAGGCGTCGGAGGACCTCAAAACGCTCGGCCGTACCCTGCTCGAGGTCAACGCGCGCAACGAGAAGCTCATCGAGGGGCTGCTGCTGCTCGCCAGGAGCGAACGCGAGCTCGCCGTGCGCAAACCCCTGGACGTTCAGGACGTCGCTCAGACGGCCGTGGAACAGGTCACGCCCTTCGCCCAGGAACACGGGGTCAGCGTGACGACCGAACTGGTCAGCGCGCCTACCATCGGCGACCCGGTGCTGCTGGAACGCTCCGTCAGCAACCTGCTCGAGAACGCTGTGAAGTACAACATTCCCGAAAACGGAAAAGTGTGGATCCGGACGGGAATGGCGGACGGTGCCTTGGTTGTTCAGGTGGCCAACACGGGACAGCACGTCCCGGCGTACGAGGTGAACAGCCTGTTCGAGCCGTTCAGGAGGCTCCACGCCGACCGCGTGGATTCGGCCAAGGGATCGGGTCTCGGGCTGTCCATCGTCCGTGCGGTCGTACATGCCCACGGCGGAAATGTGACCGCCGTGCCGCGCGATGGTGGAGGGCTGGTCGTGACCATTCGGCTTCCGAGACGCTGACATCGGCGTTGCGGTGTCGCGTTCGTGCGCGTGTTGAGGAGCGGGGGGCGTCTCATTGGTGCCGCACATGTGGTTGGATGTGCCGTCGAACACGGTGGTGCATGACGCCAAGGCTGTGGGTTTCGCCATATTTGGCTAACCAATGCCCTCGGCAGCAGGCCCTGACGTGTTGGGAGGTTCGTTGTCCGTTTCCTCGGGGTACCGATGGGAAATCTCTCCGGCGGAACGGGCACAAGACGGGCCTCCCGGACGTTAGAAGACGCGCGACGAGCGCGAAGACATATGGATGAGGGGGATGGAGTAAGCACCATGGCTACCGACTACGACAGCCCGCGCAAGACAGACGACGACCTGGGGGAGGACAGCCTCCAGGAGCTCCAGGCGCGGCGCACCGACAAGTCGTCCGGCAGCATCGACATCGACGAGACCGACCTGGCCGAGTCGCTGGAACTGCCCGGTGCCGACCTGTCGAACGAAGAGCTGTCCCTGAGGGTGATCCCCCGCCAGGCGGACGAGTTCACCTGCTCGCGCTGCTTCCTGGTGCACCACCGAAGCCAGCTGGCCTCCGAGAGGAACGGACAGCAGGTCTGCCGGGAGTGCGCCTAACCAGAGGAGGCATCGCGTGGCCGAGACCGAGAGAGAACACCACGAGGGCAACGAGGTCGCCGACCCCGATCGCGAGGTCGGCGAACTCGTAGGCAAGCTCACCCGGCCCGGTGAGCTCGAGCCGGCCGAGCGGCGCAGGCTGCTCGGCCGTCTAGCCCAGGCCCTGTCCGCCGGAGCGAAGCGGGCACGCGCGACCGGCGCGGGCCGCGGCCGCTGGCTGGCCGACGTCTTTCTCAACATCGCGCCCCGCATCCCGATCAGGGACCTGCACACCCTCTCCGACCACCACCACGGACTGACCGGCGAAGAACTCGCCGACGACCTCGTACGCACCGCCCAGAAGGCCACGATGACCGTCGGCGCGATCGGCGGGGCCCTCGCGGCCGCCGAGTTCGCCGCACCACCCCTTCTGCTCTCCGCCCCCGCGCAGCTCGTCGCGGAGACCATCGTCGTCGCCGCCATCGAGGTCAAGCTCCTGGCCGAGCTGCACGAGGTCTACGGCGTGCACGTCCAGGGCACCGGAGCGCAGCGCGCGGTCGCCTTCACCTCCGCCTGGGCCAAGCAGCGTGGCATCGACCCCCTCACACCCGCCTCCGTCTCGCTCGCCCTCGGCGCCGCCACCAAGACCGCCCTGCGCAACCGCCTGCTCCGCACGCTCGGCCGCCACCTGACCACGCTGGGCCCGTTCCTCACCGGAGCCGTGGCCGGCGGCGCGCTCAACCGCATCGCGACCAAAAAACTCGGCGAGGCCGTACGCGACGACCTGCGCGTCAAGCGGCCGTTACCCTCGACCGAGCAGCGCGAGCTCGGCCACCGCAAGCGCGACGAACTAGACCCTTAGCCCGTTGAACGCCATCTTGAGCAGCGCGTCGGCCACATCGTCCGACGAGGCGCCGCGCAAGGGCTGATACCAGTCGGCGATCGAGTTGACCGTCCCGAACAACAGCCGCGTCACCAGCGCCGGATCGACGTCCGGCCGGATGCTCCCCTCTGCCGCCGCCTCCTTGACCAGGCGGCTGATGAAGGCGTCGAACTCCCGCCGCCGCTCCAGCGCCGCCTGCTCCGTGCGGCTGTTGCCGCGCACCCGCAGCAGCAGCGTCACGTACGGCAGCCGGTCGACGAGGATGCGCACGCTCTGCCGTACGACCCACTCCAGGCGCTCGATCGCGGGACCCGAGGCGGCCCGCTCGTCGGCGACCATCTCGGACAGCCCGTCCAGCGCCCGGTCGAGCGCCCGCGCGAGCAGCTGCTCCTTGCCGGGCACGTGGTAGTAGATGGCCGACTTGGTGACGCCGAGCGCCCTCGCCAGGTCCTCCATGCTCGTCCCGTCGTAGCCGCGCTCGTTGAAGACGCCCACGGCGATGGAGAGCACGGACTCGGGGTCGTGCCCGCGCCGGCGCTGGCGCGTAGGGGTGGGGGTGGCCATGTCATCAATTATCGCTGGTTATCCGCCTGTCGATGACGCGTTTCAGCTTGCCGGCCGACCGTTCCAGCGTCTCCGGGTCCACCACCTCGACCTCAACGCTCACGCCCACGGTCGCCTTGACCAGGTGACGCAGCGCCGCACCCGCCTCGATGCCGCCCGCGAAACCGGGCCGGGCCTCGACCCTGACCGTCATCACGTCGAGCCGCCCGGGACGGGTCAGGTGGAGCTGGAAGTGCGGCGACAGGCCGGGCGTACGCAGCACCAGCTCCTCGATCTGGGTGGGGAACACGTTCACGCCCCGCAAGATGATCAGGTCGTCGGTGCGACCGGTCACCTTCTCCATCCGTCGGAAGGCCGGCCGGGCGGTGCCGGGCAGCAGCCTGGTCAGGTCGCGGGTGCGGTAGCGGATGACGGGCATGGCCTCCTTGGTGAGGCTGGTGAGGACCAGCTCGCCCGATTCGGCGAGCTCACCGGTGAGGGGATCGACCGTCTCCGGGTAGAAGTGGTCCTCCCAGACGTGCAGGCCGTCCTTGCTCTCCACGCACTCGTTGGCCACGCCGGGCCCCATCACCTCCGACAGCCCGTAGACGTCCACGGCGTGCAGGTCGAAGCGGTCCTCGATCTCCTCGCGCATCCGCTCCGTCCACGGCTCGGCGCCGAAGATGCCGATCCGCAGCGAGGACGCGCGCGGGTCCAGCCCCCGCGCCTCGAACTCGTCCTGCAGGGCCAGCATGTACGACGGCGTGACCATGACGATGTCGGGCCGGAAGTCGGTGATGAGCTGGACCTGCCGCGCCGTCATCCCGCCGGAGACCGGCACCACGGTGCAGCCCAGCCGCTCGGCGCCGTAGTGGGCGCCCAGGCCCCCGGTGAACAGGCCGTACCCGTAGGCCACGTGCACGAGGTCGCCGGGCCGGCCGCCGGAGGCGCGGATCGACCGGGCCATGACCTCGGCCCACACGTCGAGGTCGTTCCTCGTGTAGCCGGCCACGGTCGGCCGGCCGGTGGTGCCGCTGGAGGCGTGGATCCTGGCCACCTGCTCGCGCGGCACGGCGAACATGCCGAACGGGTAGCCGCCGCGCAGGTCCTCCTTCGTGGTGAAGGGGAAGCGGGCCAGGTCGCCGAGCTGCCTGCAGTCGTCGGGGTGCACGCCGGCCTCGTCGAACTTGCGCCGGTAGAGGGGGACGTTGCGGTAGGCGTGGGCGAGGGTGCTCCGGAGCCGTTCGAGCTGCAGCGCCATGAGCTCGTCACGCGAGATCCGCTCGATCGGGTCGAGCTCTCCGGGGTCCGGGGGTTGTCCTCGTCTCACGTCAGCTCCCGGCTCCGGCCGCGGAACTCCGCGACCACCTGACCGTCCGGCCCGCGCACGGTGATGTCGTAGATGCCGCTGCGCCCGTAGCGGGTGCGTTCGGCGGCGGCGGCCACCAGCTCGTCGCCCGCGCGTCCCTCGCCCAGCTCCATCAGCTCGATGCCCAGGGCCGCGGAGGCGGTGTCGGCGTCCATCATGCGACGCGCGCTCTCCAACGCAGGTCTCCCTTGTCAACTGACTGAATGTTCGGTAAACACTTCACCGTCCGGACGATCGCTGTCAAGAGGGTGGACCATGTTCGAACAGCACCGCGAGACCCTGGAGCAGGCCCTGTCCGCGATCGCCGGACGCGGCTACTGGAGTGCCTACCCCGAATCGCCCAGCCCGCGCGTCTACGGCGAGGGCGCGGCCGAGCGCGGCAAGGAGGCGTTCGAGTCCCTCCTCGGCAAACCCTTCCCGCTCGACCAGCCGGGCACCGGGACGTGGATCGGCGCCGAGCGTTCGCCGTACGGGATCGACCTCGGCGTCACCTACCCGGAGCCGGTTCCCGGCGACCTGGTCGCGGCCGCGCAGGCGGCGCTGCCCGCCTGGCGGGACGCCGGGCCCGAGGCGCGCGCCCTGGCCTGCGTCGAGATCGTCGACCGCATCAACCAGCGCGGTTTCGAGCTGGCCAACGCCGTGCAGCACACCAGCGGGCAGGCGTTCGTGATGGCCTTCCAGGCGGGCGGGCCGCACGCGCAGGACCGCGCGCTCGAAGCCGTCGCGTACGCCTACGCCGCCATGACCTCCTCGGCCTCCGCCGCCCGCTGGGAGAAGCCGGCCAAGGGCGAGCCGCTGGTGATGGAGAAACGGTTCACCGTCGTGCCCAGGGGCGTCGCCCTCGTGATCGGCTGCAACACGTTCCCGACCTGGAACGCCTACCCGGGGCTGTTCGCCTCGCTCGCCACCGGCAACCCGGTGATCGTCAAGCCGCACCCGCGCGCCGTGCTGCCGCTCGCGATCACGGTGCAGATCGCCCGGGAGGTGCTGGCCGAGGCCGGGTACGATCCCGCGCTCGTCACGCTGGCCGCCGAGGAGGGCCACGGCCTGGCCAGGACGCTCGCGACGCACCCCGGCATCCGCATCGTGGACTTCACCGGGTCGACGGAGTTCGGCGACTGGCTGGAGCGCAACGCCACGCAGGCGCTCGTGCACACCGAGAAGGCCGGGGTCAACACGGTGGTCATCGACTCCACCGGCTCCTGGAAGGGCATGCTGGGCAACCTGGCGTTCTCGTTGTCGCTCTACAGCGGCCAGATGTGCACCGCGCCCCAGAACATCCTCGTCCCTGCGGGCGGCATCGAGACCGACGAGGGGCACAAGAGCTTCGACGAGGTCGCCGCCGGGCTGGCCGCCGCCGTCGGGCGGCTGCTCGGCGACGACGCCCGCGCGGTCGAGCTGACCGGCGCGCTCGTCAGCCCGGACGTGCTGGCCAGGGTGGAGGCGGCGCCGTCGCTCGGGGAGGTGGTGCTGGCGTCGCGGGCGCCCGCGCATCCGGCGTTCCCCGACGCGGTGATCAGGACGCCGGTGATCGTCCGGGTCGATCCCGGCAAGCAGGAGGTCTACGGCCGCGAGCACTTCGGGCCCATCTCGTTCGTCATCCCCACAAGCTCGACGCAGGACAGCCTCGACGTGCTGCGCCGCACGATCAAGGCCCGCGGCGCGCTCACCGCCTCCGCCTACTCCACCTCCTCCGACGTGCTCGACCAGGCCGAGCGGGCCGCCATCGACGCCGGCGTCAACCTGTCGTGCAACCTGACCGGCGGCGTGTTCGTCAACCAGTCGGCCGCGTTCAGCGACTACCACGGCAGCGGCGCCAACCCCGCCGCCACCGCCTCGCTCACCGACCCCGGCTACGTCGCGGGTCGCTTCCATGTGGTGCAATCCAGGCGACCGGCATGAATCCCCCACACGAGGAGTGACATGACTGAGGTGTACCTGGTCGGCGGCGTACGCACCCCCATGGGCAGGTACGGCGGCGCGCTGGCCGCCACCCGGCCCGACGACCTGGCGGCCCTGGTCGTCGGCGAGGCGGTGCGCCGCAGCGGCGCCGACCCCGAGGCGTTCGACGAGGTGGTGCTGGGCGCCGCCAACCAGGCGGGCGAGGACAACAGGAACGTCGCCCGCATGGCCACCCTGCTGGCCGGGCTGCCCGCGACGACGCCCGCGTACACCGTCAACCGGCTCTGCGCCAGCGGCCTGACCGCGATCGTCTCGGCCGCGCAGGCGGTGCGCGCGGGAGAGTCGGACCTCGTGGTGGCGGGCGGCGTCGAGTCCATGACCCGGGCTCCCTGGGTGATGGCCAAACCCGGCACGCCCTGGGCGAAGCCGGGCGAGGTGGTCGACACCTCGCTCGGGTGGCGCTTCCCCAACCCGAGCTTCGACGCGCGCACCACGATGTCGATGGGCGAGACGGCCGAGGAGGTGGCCGCGCTCGACGGCATCACCAGGGAGGAGTCCGACTCCTGGGCGCTGCGCAGCCACACCCGCGCGGTGGCGGCGGCCAAGGAGGGACGCTTCGCCGCCGACCTCGTACCGGTGGGCGAGGTGAGCGAGGACGAGGGCCCGCGACCCGACACCTCGATGGAGCGCCTGGCCAGACTGAGGACGATCTTCCGCGACGGCGGCGTCGTCACGGCGGGCTCGTCGTCCCCGCTCTCCGACGGCGCGGCGGCCGTGGTGGTCGCCGGCGAGGAGGCCGTACGCCGCCACGGCCTGACGCCGCGGGCCAGGATCGTCACCGGCGCGTCCGCGGGCGTCGATCCCCACCTGATGGGCCTCGGCCCGGTGCCGTCCACGCGCAAGGCGCTGGCCAGGGCCGGCTGGGAGTCCGCCGGCCCCGGCGGGATCGACACCGTCGAGATCAACGAGGCGTTCGCGCCGCAGCTGCTCGCCTGCGTACGCCGGCTCGGCCTGGACCCGGAAACGGTCAACGCCGACGGCGGCGCCATCGCGCTCGGTCACCCGCTGGGCTGCTCGGGCGCCCGCCTCGTCGTCACGCTGCTCGGCCGCATGGAGCGCGAGTCCGGCCGTCGCGGGCTGGCCAGCCTCTGCGTGGGCGTGGGTCAGGGCGTCGCGATGCTGGTGGAGGCCCCATGAACGCGGGCGTCGCGACGCTGGTGGAGGCCCCATGAACGTGGCCGTGATCGGCGGCGGCCGCATGGGCGCCGGCATCGCGCAGGTCTTCCTGACCGCGGGCGATCACGTCACCGTACAGGAGCCGCAGGCGGAGGCCGCCCGGCGGCGCATCGCCGACGGCGTGGCCATCGCCGAGTCCAAGGGCCTGGTGGACAAGGACGCGGCGCTGGCCCGCCTGGCCATGGCCGAGGTGCCCGCGGACGCCGGCCTGGTGATCGAGGCGGTGCCCGAGGACGCGGCGCTCAAGGCGGAGGTGCTGGCCGAGGCCGAGGCGCGGGTGGGGGACGACGCCGTGCTGGCCACCAACACCAGCTCGTTGTCCATAGCCGAGCTGGCCGCGGCGCTCGACCGTCCCGGGCGCCTGATCGGCCTGCACTTCTTCAACCCGGTGCCGGTCCAGCGGCTGGTGGAGATCGTGGTCACCGGGGCCACGCCGGCCGCCGTACTCGAACGTGCCAAGGAGCACGTCGAGCGCATCGGCAAGACCAGCGTGGTGGTCGGCGACTCGCCGGGGTTCGCCACCAGCCGGCTGGGGGTGCTGCTCGGGCTGGAGGCCGTCCGCATGGTGGAGGAGGGCGTGGCCTCGGCCGAGGACATCGACACGGCCATGACGCTCGGCTACGGCCACCCCATGGGGCCGCTCGAACTCAGCGACCTGGTCGGCCTCGACGTGCGGCTGGCCATCGCCGACTATCTGCACGCCAGGCTCGGGCCCCGCTTCGAGCCGCCCGCGCTGCTCCGGGAGAAGGTCGCCGCCGGTGAGCTGGGCCGCAAGACCGGGAAGGGCTTCTACCAGTGGTGATTTGATCACGGACAGTCAGGAGGGTGGGCGATGTCCGAGCCGTTCGCCTCGCCGGCGGATCCCGGTGGGAAGCGGCAGCCCTTGGAGACGCGGGCCGGTGACCCGCAGGTGATCGTCATCGGGGCGGGCCCGGTCGGGCTGAGCGCGGCGCTGCTGCTGGCCCGGTGGGGCATCCGGGTGCTGGTGCTCGACCAGCGCCCGGAGCGCGGACGGGGCGGGTCGAAGTCGATCTGCCAGCAGCGCGACGTGCTGGACATCTGGTACGCCGCCGGCGCGGGCCGGATCGCCGAGGAGGGCCTGGCCTGGACCACCTCCCGCACCTTCTACCGGGGCCGCGAGCTGTTCTCGTGGTCGTTCGAGGAGGAGGGCCCGCTGCCGGCGTGCGTGAACCTCTCCCAGACCCGCACCGAGCAGATCCTCGACGCGGCCGTGGCCGCCCGGCCGCTCATCGAGGTGCGCTGGAACCACGAGGTCACCGGCATCACCCAGGACGCCGCCGGCGTCACCGTCCACTGCGGCGCCCGGCTGCTGCGCGCCCCCTACGTGCTGGCCTGCGCGGGCGCGAGGGCCCAGCGGGTGCGCGAGGCGCTCGGCGTCACGTTCGACGGGCAGACCTACGACGACCAGTTCCTGATCTGCGACGTCAGGGCCGACCTGCCGGGCCGGGAGAACGAGCGCCACTTCCACTTCGACCCCGCGTGGAACCCGGGCCGCCAGGTGCTGATCCATCCGTGCCCCGGCGGGACGTTCAGGATCGACTGGCAGATCGCGCCCGACTTCATCCCGGCGGACGCCGACCGGGCGCGGGCCATCCGCAGGGTCGTCGGGGACCGGCCGTACGAGTTGTCGTGGCACAGCACGTACCGGTTCCACTCGCGGATCGCCTCCCGCATGCGCGTCGGCCGGGTGCTGCTCGCCGGCGACTGCGCCCACCTGGTGGCCCCGTTCGGGGCGCGCGGGCTCAACTCCGGCGTCCCCGACGCCGAGAACGCGGCCTGGAAGCTGGCTTTCGTGCTCAACGGATGGGCAGGGGAGGGGCTGCTGGAGACGTACCACATCGAGCGGCACGCGGCGGCGCTGGAGAACCTGGAGGTCACCGCGGCCACCATGCGGTTCATCGCGCCGAGAACCGTGGAGGAGCGGATGCGCAGGAGGACGGCGCTGGAGGGCGGGCGGATCGCGGAGATCGACTCGGGCAGGTTCGCCGAGCCCTTCTGGTACGTGGACTCGCCGCTCACAACGCCGGATCCGGGCCGTCCGTTTTCCGGCAGGCCGCCCAGGGACTCACCCTGTGTGCCCGCCCCTGGAGTGATTCTTCCGGACGTGCGGTTGCCCCAGGGCAGGCTGCGGGAGTTCTGCCGGGACGGTTTCCTGGTTCTACTGGGTGAAATGTGCGATTCGCGTTTGTTTGTGCAGGTTGTGGGCAAGGTCATTAGGGCGCCGCTCGCCGTACGTGGGTTCGCGGAGATGGACGGGACAGGCTCGCTCGCCGAGAAGCTCGGCGCCGGGCCCGATGAGGCATGGCTCATCAGGCCCGACTCCCACATCGCCGCGATCATCCCCCATGCGGGGCCGGAGTCGGTGGCGGTCGCTATGAGTCGCGCTCTTGGCGGCTCTCCCGGCATTTGACCCCTAGAGGAGGACTGCGTGACTGGCCGTAGCTCGTTTCTGATCGTCGCGAACCGGTTGCCGGTGGACCGCACGATCGAGCCTGACGGAACGGCCTCGTGGCGCAGGAGTCCTGGCGGGCTCGTCACGGCGATCGCACCGGTGATGAAGCGCCGCCACGGAGCCTGGGCCGGCTGGCACGGGGCGCCCGACGAGAAGCTCGAGCCGTTCGAGCATGACGGCATGAACCTCGTCCCGATCCCGCTGTCCGCCAGCGAAGTTGAGCTGTACTACGAGGGCTTCTCCAACGCGACCCTGTGGCCGCTGTACCACGACGTCGTCGCCCCACCGGTCTACCACCGGGAGATGTGGGAGGCCTACCGCTCGGTCAACGAGCGTTTCGCCGCCGCTGCCGCCGAAGCCGCCGAACAGGGCGCCGTCGTGTGGGTGCAGGACTATCAGCTGCAACTGGTGCCCGCGATGCTCCGCAGGTTGCGGCCCGACCTGCGGATCGGGTTCTTCCTGCACATCCCGTTCCCTCCGACGGAGCTGTTCTGGCGGCTGCCCTGGCGCAAGGAACTGGTCGAAGGGCTGCTCGGGGCCGACCTGGTCGGCTTCCAGCTGCCCGGCGGCGCCTCCAACTTCCGCCGGCTGTGCCGGCGGCTGCTCGGGCTGCCGTACAAGGGGAACGAGATCTTCCTCGACGACCGCATCGTCACCACGCAGGCGTTCCCGATCTCCGTGGACTTCGCGCACCTCGACTCGCTCGTACGCGAGGCGCACATCGCGGCCAGGGCCAAGGAGATCAGGGTCGAGCTGGGCGACCCCGAGCACGTGCTGCTCGGCGTGGACCGCCTCGACTACACCAAGGGCATCGGCCAGCGGCTGGAGGCCTTCGGCGAGCTGCTCAACGACGGGCGGCTGCAGCCGAACGAGGCGGTGTTCGTACAGATCGCCACGCCGAGCAGGGAACGGGTGGAGGAGTATCGGCGCCTGCGCGACGACATCGAGCTCCAGGTGGGCCGGATCAACGGCGAGCACGCGCAGCTCGGCTACCAGCCGGTGCAGTATTTCCACCAGTCCTACGACCAGGAGGAACTGGCCGCGCTCTATCTCGCCGCCGACGTCATGGTCGTCACCCCGCTGCGCGACGGGATGAACCTGGTGGCCAAGGAATATGTCTCCTGCCACCACGACCTCAACGGCGCGCTGGTGCTGAGCGAGTTCACCGGGGCGGCGGACGAGCTGCGCCAGGCGTACCTCGTCAACCCGTACGACGTGGAGGACGTCAAGCGCCAGATGATGACGGCCATGCGGGCCACGCCGCACGAGCTGGCCCGCCGGATGCGCACCATGCGCCGCCGGGTGGCCACCTATGACGTGGACCGCTGGGCGAGTGAGTTCCTCAATGCCCTGGAGTCACCTGCTTCACAGCCTTCCACGCGTCGTAACGCTTCTTGGCGGTCCGGTTGACCACGATCTGGGCCACGGACATGCCGACGCCCATGAGCACGGCGTAACCGATGGCCTCACCCAGGCTGACCTCGGGTGAGTCTGTGTCGATGGGGGGCTCCTTGCCGGTCGCCTTCACCCAGACGAACCCGAGGATCTTCCTGGCCGCCCAGGCCGTCACGAGCCCCACCAAGCCGCCGATGACCCGCCAGGCCACGTCGGGCTTGTCCTCCGCCATGCCGATCTCCCTTCCCGTTGGTAACGAACACTAGTCTGTACTGCTTCCCGTGCGCCGAAGCCGTAGCATAAGGAGGCATGACTCAACAGCGACCAGGCCATGCCTCCATGCCGGAAAAGCCCACCCTTGAGGGTTTGGAGCAGGTATGGGTAGCTCGTTGGGACGCCGGGGACACCTACCGTTTCGACAGGTCCGCGCCGCGCGAGCAGGTCTACTCCATCGACACGCCGCCGCCCACCGTGTCGGGCTCGCTGCACATCGGGCACGTCTTCTCCTACACCCAGACCGACATCATGGCCCGCTACCAGCGCATGATCGGCAAGTCGGTGTTCTACCCCATCGGCTGGGACGACAACGGCCTGCCCACCGAGCGCCGGGTCCAGAACGTCTACGGCGTGCGCTGCGATCCGTCGCTGCCCTACGACCCTGACTTCGTCCCGCCGGACAAGCCGGGCAAGCGCGACGTGCCCATCTCGCGGCGGAACTTCGTGGAGCTGTGCCACAAGCTGACCGCCATCGACGAGCAGGTGTTCGAGGAGGTGTGGCGGCGGGTCGGCCTGTCGGTCGACTGGTCGCTGCTCTACACCACGATCAGCGACGAGTCCCGGGCGGTCTCCCAGCGGGCGTTCCTGCGCAACCTCAAGCGCGGCGAGGCCTACCTCGCCGAGGCGCCCACGCTGTGGGACGTCACCTTCCGCACCGCCGTCGCGCAGGCCGAGCTCGAGGACCGCGAGTGGCCCGGCGCCTTCCACAAGATCTCCTTCTACGGCGAGCAGGGGCCGGTCTGGATCGAGACCACCAGGCCCGAGCTGATCCCGGCCTGCGTGGCGCTGGTCGCCCACCCCGACGACGAGCGCTACCAGCCGCTGTTCGGCACGTCGGTGCTGACGCCGCTGTTCGGCGTCGAGGTGCCGGTGCTGGCCCACCGCCTGGCCGAACCCGACAAGGGCACCGGCATCGCGATGATCTGCACGTTCGGCGACATCACCGACGTCACCTGGTGGCGTGAGCTGCAGCTGCCGACCCGGCCGGTCATCGGCTGGGACGGCCGGCTGCTGCCCGAGCCGCCCGAGGGCGTCGACGGCGAGCCGTACAAAGAGCTGGCGGGCAAGACCGTCCACAGCGCGCGCGAGCGGATCGTGGAGCTCCTGCGCGAGGCCGGCGACCTGGAGGGCGACCCCAAGCCGGTGCGGCGCACGGTGAAGTTCTACGAGCGCGGGGACAAACCGCTGGAGATCGTCACCACCCGGCAGTGGTACATCCGCAACGGCGGACGCGACGAGAAACTGCGCGAGCGGCTGCTGGAACGGGGCCGTGAGCTGGTGTGGCACCCGCCGCACATGCGCGTCCGCTACGACAACTGGGTGCAGGGGCTCACCAGCGACTGGCTGATCTCCCGCCAGCGCTTCTTCGGCGTTCCCTTCCCCGTCTGGTATCCGGTCGACGCGTCGGGACGGCCCGTCCACGACGCGCCCCTCATGCCGGCCGAGGACACCCTGCCGATCGACCCGTCCACCGACGTGCCGCCCGGCTACGCCGAGGACCAGCGCGGCGTGCCCGGCGGGTTCGTGGCCGACCCCGACGTCATGGACACCTGGGCCACCTCGTCGCTGACGCCGCAGATCGCCGGCCGCTGGGAGAGCGACGACGACCTGTTCAAGCGGGTCTTCCCGGCCGACCTGCGGCCCCAGGCGCACGAGATCATCCGCACCTGGCTGTTCTCGACCGTGGTCAGGTCGCACTACGAGTTCGACGGGCTGCCGTGGCACAACGCGGCGATCTCGGGGTGGATCCTCGACCCCGACCGCAAGAAGATGTCCAAGTCCAAGGGCAACGTCGTCACCCCGCTCGACCTGCTCGACAAGCACGGCTCCGACGCCGTCCGCTACTGGGCGGCCAACGGGCGCTACGGCGTCGACACCGCCTTCGACGCCGGCCAGCTCAAGATCGGCCGGCGGCTGGCGATCAAGATCCTCAACGCCTCGAAGTTCGTGCTCGGACTGGCCGGCAGCGAGGGCGACGTGACCGAGCCGCTCGACCTGTCGATGCTGGCCGCCCTGTCCGACACCGTACGCGAGGCGGGGGAGGGGCTCGCCGCCTACGACCACAGCAGGGCGCTGGAGGCCGTCGAACGCTTCTTCTGGGCGTTCTGCGACGACTACCTGGAGCTGGTCAAGGCCCGCGCCTACGAGTCCGGCCCCGCCGCGGCCTCCGCCCACGCGGCGCTGCGGCAGGCGCTCGACGTGCTGCTGCGGCTGTTCGCGCCGTTCCTGCCCTTCGTGACCGAGGAGGTGTGGTCGTGGTGGCGCGAGGGCTCGATCCACCGCGCGCCGTGGCCTCAGGTCAGGCGCGGCGACGGCGACCCGGCGGTGCTGGCCGTCGCCTCGGAGGTGCTCGGGCGCGTGCGCAAGGCCAAGTCGGAGGCCAAGCTGTCGATGCGGGCCGAGGTCAGCAGGCTCACCGTCACGGGCCCTGAGACCGCGCTCGTACGCCTGGCTCAGGACGACCTGTGCGCGGCGGGCAATGTCGAGGAGTTCGTCCTGGAGCACGGCGACGCGCTGCACGCCGAGGTCCATCTCGGCTGAAACCCGCACGCCGGGCGCCCCTGCGCGGGGGCCCGGCGTCAGCGGTCCCTGCTGACGTCCTTGTGCAGGGCGAAGAAGAGCGAATAGGCCTCCCCGTCGGGTGGTGTCCGCCCGCGGAAGTCCTCGAACACCTCCGCCAGCCGCCGCCGCAACTCGGTGTGTCCCTCGGCGGTGAGCCTGAGTCCCAGCCTGGTGAGGTCGACCTCCTCGACGTCGACGAGCCTGACCTCCTCCAGGAACGCATCGAGCATGGCCGCGTTCGCGCCGGTCACCCCGCTCTCCTTGACGTCCATCTCCCACGACTTGCCGGTGGCCCGGTAGGGGATCTCCGTGGAGCCGCGCGGGCCGGGACGGTGCGCCTCGGCGGCCAGGAAACCGGTGTCGACCAGCTTGCGCACGTGGTGCAGCGTGGTGGCGGGGTTCGCGCCGAGCCGTCCGGCGATCTCCTTGTTGGTGAGCGCCTCGTCCAGGCAGAGCCGCAGGATACGCAGACGCACGGAGGAGGCCAGGGCGCGGGCCTCCTCCTCGGTGGCGGGACGGCGATGAGGGCCCATGACAGGCCATCGTAACCGATTGATATTTCTCAATCGGTCGTGCGATGCTCATCGGGTGACCTTGCTGAGCGATCGCGGCTTTCGCCGGCTCTTCCTCGCCGACACCGCCAGCCAGGCGGGCAGCCAGGTGCTCGTGCTGGCCCTGCCGCTGGTCGCGGTCTCGGCGCTCGACGCCTCGGAGCTCGAGGTGGGCGTGCTGGCCGCGTTCCAGACCCTGGCCTTCGTGCTGATCGGGCTGCCCGCGGGCGCGATCGTCGACCGGTTGCCCAAGCGGGCCGTGATGGTGGTCGCCGATTGGGTGCGCGCCCTCGTGCTCGCGTCGGTGCCGGCGGCCTGGTGGCTCGGCGCGCTCTCGATCCACCAGCTGTACGCCGTGGCGCTCGCGCTCGGCGTGTGCACCGTGTTCTTCGACGCCGCGTACCAGAGCTATCTCCCGCACCTCGTGGGGCGTGAGCGGCTCGTCGAGGGGAACTCGGCGCTGGAGGGCGTGCGCACGGTGGCCCAGCTCGGCGGGCCCGGAGTGGGCGGCTACCTCATCCAGTTCCTCACGGCGCCGTTCGCGCTGGCCGTGACGGTGGCCGGGTTCGCCTGGTCGGCCGTCTGCCTGGCGACGATCCGCCGGCCCGAGCCCCGCCAGAAGCACCCGCGCGCCCACCTGGGCAAGGAGATCGGCGAGGGCGTCCGGTTCGTGCTCGGGCACCCGCTGTTACGCCGCATCGCGGCATGCGCCGCCACCGCCAACCTGTTCGTCTCGATGAGTCAGCCGGCGATCCTGCTGCTGCTGGCCAGGGAGCTCCGCCTGGAGGCGGGCACGATCGGCCTGCTCATGGCCGCGGGCGGGGTCGGCGGTGTGTCCGGCGCGCTGCTCAACGCCCGGCTGGCCCGCAGGTTCGGGCAGGGACCGACGATGTGGCTGGCCATCGCGCTGACCGCGCCGCTGATGTTCCTGCTCCAGTGGGTGGCGGCCGACTGGCGGCTCGCGCTGTTCGTGGTGTTCGAGTTCTTCTTCGGAGCAGGGGCGGTCGTCTTCAACGTCACCCAGCTCAGCTTCCGCCAGGCCATCACGCCGGAGCAGCTGCTCGGCCGGATGAACGCCACCATCCGCTTCCTCGTGTGGGGCATGATGCCGCTCGGCGCGCTGTTCGGCGGAGTGCTCAGCGAGGCGGTCGGGGTCAGGCACACGCTGCTGGCCGCCGCCGCCGGCGTCTGCCTGCCGTTCCTGTGGCTGGTCACCTCGCCGCTGCGCGGCATGCGCGAGCTGCCCATGACCGGTGACCGGCGCTAGCCACGCGCGCCGGGCACGACGGCGTCGGCGCGGCCCGCACGAGATCACGCCAGGGCGATAACCGCGCGCATCCGCCGCCTGGACGTGCCAGTCTTGAATCGTGCTTCCCGACCGCCCAACCAATCTCGTGCCGCCCGTCCTGGCCAAGATGGCCGCATGGTGCGGGTGCCTGATCCTCGTCGGCGTGGTCGTCTACTACTTCGTCCAGGTCATCGCCGGGCTCACGTTCGTGGCGCTGCCCGTGGCGATCGCGCTGTTGCTGACCGCGCTGCTGTTCCCGCTGACCAACGCCCTGCGCCACGCCGGCATGCGGCCCATCTACGCCACCTGGATCACCATGCTGGTGGCGCTGGCCGTGCTGGCCGGCACCGGCTGGCTCGTCGGGGCGCGGGCCAGCGAGGAGTTCCCCAACCTCGTCCGGCAGGTCCAGGAGACCGCCAGGTCCGTGCAGGAGTGGCTGATCAGCGGCCCGCTGCAGCTGGAAGAGGCGCAGATCACCGGCTATGTCGACGAGGTCGTCGACATGGTCAACGCGCAGCGCACGGCCATCACGGGCACCGTCCTGTCGGCCGGCGCGGTGGCCTTCGAGGTGCTCGCGTCCATCGTGCTGCTGCTCTTCGTGACGTTCTTCCTGCTCAAGGACGGCGACCGCATCTGGACGTGGTTCCTCAAGGCGTTCGGCAGCGTGGCTCCGCGCGTCGACCGTGCCGGGCGGGCCGCGTGGACCACGCTCTCCCACTACGTCCAGGGCACCGTGGCCGTGGCCGCCGTGCACGGTCTGATCATGGGGGTCGTGCTGGCCGGCATGGGGGTGCCGCTGTGGGCGCCGCTGGCCGTGCTGATCTTCTTCGCCAGCTTCATCCCCATCGTCGGCATCTTCTTCGCGGGCACCGTCGCCACGCTCGTCACGCTGGGCGCCAAGGGCCTCATCTTCGCGCTGATCTTCCTCGGCATCCTCATCATCGAGCAGCAGCTGGAGAACCACGTGCTCCAGCCGCTGATCGTCGGACGGGCCCTCAACTTCCACCCGCTGGCGATCATCCTGGTCCTGGCGGTCGGCGGCATCCTCGCGGGCATCGCGGGGGCCGCCGTGGCGGTGCCCGTGGCGGCGGTGATCTACCGGGCGCTGCCGGAACTGCGATCCCGCCCGCCCGCACTGCCGGCCCCGGACGGCACGTCCCTCACCCCGGCCGGGCCGGAACCTCCCACTCCTGGCGACACCCCCCGCGCCCGTCCGGCCGCCGGCCCGGGTGAGGCCGCAGAGGTCCCCAGGCCCAGGGACGGCGACGCCGGCGAGCACTCCGGAGCCGGGGAGCCGCGTCGCGAGCCCTCCGGCCGGCAGGACCGGACCACCGCCGGGCCACGCGGTGAGGACCCCGAGGAACGCGGGGACGAGACCGGCCCGCGTGACTAGAGCGCCGTGACCGGGGTCGCGGATGGCGCAGGCCACCGGGCCGTGACGATGACAGCGGACGGCCCGACACGGAGTAACCTCATCACCCGTGACGCGTTCTCCCCTGACGACCCCGCAGCCGGGCGCCGCCCCGCCCGCGGTGCATCCTGAGGCGCCGCCGCCCGGCACCGGCCTGCGCAGCCACTACAACCACTGCTTCGGCTGCGGCGCCGACCAGCGCCACGGCCTGCACCTCACGGCCAGGACACCCGACGGGTCCACCGTCGAGGCGGAGTTCACCGTGGGGGAGGCGCATCAGGGAGCGCCGATGCTGGCGCACGGCGGCGTGCTGGCCGCGGCGATGGACGAGGTCATCGGGATGTCCGTCTACCTGTTCCGCAAGCCTTATGTGACGGGACGTCTGGAGACCGACTATCTCCTCCCCGTCCCCGTGGGCACGACACTCCACCTGCGTGCCTGGTGCAACGGCATCGCGGGCAGGAAGGCGTACCTTGAGGCTGAGGGGCGGATCGGCGCCCCCGGCGGACCGGTCGCCGTCCGCGCGGCAGCGCTGTTCATCGAGGTGAACATGGAACACTTCGCCGAGCACGGCGATCTGGCCGCGATCGCCGCCGAACACGACTACGAGGTGAACCCTTGACCAACGCAGGTGCGGGCCCCGAGGTCCTCATCCACCGGCTCGACGACGGGCTGCCGATGCCGTCCTACGCCCACCCGGGTGACGCGGGCGCGGACCTCTACGCGGTGCGGGACGTCGAGCTGATGCCGGGCGAGCGGGCCGTCGTCGGCACGGGAGTGGCGATCGCCCTTCCCGACGGATACGCGGCGTTCGTGCACCCGCGGTCGGGGCTCGCGTCACGGCACGGTGTCACCCTGGTCAACGCGCCCGGCACGGTCGACGCCGGATACCGCGGCGAGATCAAGGTGACGCTGATCAACACCGACGCCAAGGAGCCGTTCCGTCTCCAGCGGGGCGACCGCATGGCGCAGCTCGTGGTGCAGCGGGTGGAGCGCGCGGCCTTCTACGAGGTCCGACGCCTGCCCGGTTCGGTGCGCGGCGCCAACGGATTCGGATCGACAGGACGCTGACCGGCGGGCCGCGCCCGCGGCCCTTCGACATGGCGGGCCGCCAGGCGGCCCGGTGAGCAAGGAGAGTGAGGAACGTGTTCCGACGTCGTCGTCGTGAGCAGCCGGAACGGGCGATCGAGCAGGAGCCTGCCGCGCCCGACCGAGAGTCCGGCCCGTGGGACGCCGACGAGCCCCACCCCGACACGGACAGGATCGACCTCGGCGGCCTGCGGCTGCCGCACAATCCCGACTTCGACGTACGGCTGGCGTCGGTCGGCGACCAGCACGTCGGCGTCGTGGCCCTGTACGAAGACAGCTCGCTGCAACTGCAGGCCCTGGCCGCGCCGCGCAGTTCGGGGTTGTGGGACGAGGTGAAGGCCAAGATCCTGGCCCAGGCCAAGCACCTGGAGGAGCAGGAGGGCCCCTTCGGCAGCGAGCTGACCGGCGAGATGAAGGTCGACGGCGCCGCCAGGCCGGCCCGCTACCTCGGCGTCGACGGGCCGCGCTGGTTCCTGCTCGCGGTGATCTCCGGCAAGGCGGCCGTCGACGAGACGATCGCGACGGCGTACATCGACTTCATCAAGGACGTCGTGGTCGTGCGGGGTGACGAGCCGATGGCCCGCGAGGAGCCGATCCCGCTGCGCAGGCCCAGCGATCCGGGCGCTGAGCAGCAGGAGGACGAGCAGGGGTTCAACCCGTTCAGGAGAGGGCCGGAAATCAGCGAGATTCGCTGACGGCTGACATCACATAGGCTGGCTCCATCATGAGTACGGCAGAGCCCCGGAAACGCAGGGGATTGCGCGGGTTCCTGACTCGGCTGGCCTCGTCCCAGTCCGAGATCGAGGCCCAGGAGCTGCGGGAGGACGCCGATGAGGTCGGCGCCACCCCCATCGCTTCGTGTGGCGGGCGCCGGCGCTTCTGCGTGGCGGGTACGCTACGTACAGTGACATTGCGCCCGAGGGGCGGTGCTCCCGCGCTCGAGGCCGAGCTCTACGACGGGTCGGACGTGATCGACCTGGTCTGGCTCGGCCGTCGCAAGATCGCGGGCATCGAGCCCGGCCGCACGGTCAAGGCCGAGGGCCTGGTCAGCATGCAGGACGGGCGCAAGGTGATGTTCAATCCGCGTTACGAGCTGCGCCCAGGGAGTTGATCGAGTGAGTGCCGAGGCAGAAGAGGCCGCCCACGACACGGTTGAGGCGGCGGTGCGGGCCCAGCTCGCCAAGGCCTTCGGCGGGGTGCGCGGCATCATCGAGGCGGCGGTCCCGACGATCGCCTTCACGGTGTCCTGGCTCACCACCGAAGACCTGAAGCTGTCGCTGATCATCAGCGTCGCCCTGGCGGTCCTGCTGCTGGTGGTGCGGATCGTGCAGCGCTCCACGCCGCAGTTCGTGATCAACAGCCTGATCGGCATCGCGATCGGCGCGTTCTTCGCCAGCCGCACGGGCGACGCGAAGGACTATTTCCTGCCCGGCATTCTCTGGAACGCCACCTACATGGTCGGCATGCTGGTGTCGATCGTCACGCGCTGGCCGGTCGTCGGGTTCCTGATCGGCTCGGTCACGGGCGACCCGACGGCCTGGCACAAGGACCCGGGCATCGTGCGCCTCTGCACCCGGCTGACGTGGCTGCTCATGTTGCCGTGCGCGGTGCGGGTGGCCGTCCAGGGGCCGGTCTACCTGTTCGGGGGCGGCGACCAGGCGGTGGCGGCCCTCGGCTTCGCCAAGATCGTGATGGGCTGGCCGCTCCAGGTGGCCGCGTTCGCCGCGATGTTGTGGGTGCTCGGCCGCGGCCGCACCCCGATCAAACCGGTCGCACCGGCCTGACCCGCTCGCCGGCCGACCAGGGGGCCCTGGGGCCGGCCGGGCCTGTCGCCGGCGGTGTGCGATCGTGCCCCGGCGCACGCTCTCCGGGAGAGTTACGCTGATCCTTGCTCAGGCGAGCCGCTGAGCGGCACGCGACGACTTCTCCCGGGAGGACGTGGTTCCATGGTGGACGCCGCGGTGGGCCCGCGTGTGCGGGCCGCGGCAGGTCCTGATCCGGCTGCGGGCTGTGCGGCATGAACCACCCCTCGATCCGGCAGGTCTCCACCGAGGTCATCTATTCCAACACCTGGATGACGCTGCGCGAGGACGAGATCGAGCGGCCCGACGGGTCGCGCGGCGTCTACGGTTATCTGGAGCGGCCCAACGCCGTGCTGGTGATCCCGCTGGAGGACGACGGTTTCCATCTCGTCGAGGAATACCGTTATCCGATGCGGCGGCGCTCGTGGAGCTTTCCGCAGGGGTTCGCGCCCGCGCCAACGCTCGAGGAGGCGGCACGTCAGGAACTCGAGCAGGAGACCGGATTACGTCCTGCCGGCCTCACGCTGCTCGGCACCATCGACGTGGCGCACGCCATCAGCACCGAACGATCCAACGTCTACCTCGCGACGGGCCTTGAGCACGGCGCCAGCGCCCGCGAGCACAGTGAGCAGGACATGCGCCAGCGCTGGGTGCCACGGGCCGAGTTCGAGCAGATGGTCCGCGCGGGCGCGGTCAGGGACGCCGGTTCGCTGGCCGCCTATACGTTGTTCCTGCTGTCGCGGGCGTGACCCTTGCCCAGGGCCGGCGGCCGATGCCTGTCCACGGGCCCGGTCCTGGCTGCTCGTCCTAGCGTTCGATGCTCTCGCGGGCGGCGGCCACGGCGTGAAGGATGTCGAGCTGCCCGTCGCCGGTCGTGGCGAAGGGCGAGACGACGAGGGTCGTGGCCCCGCTCTTCAGATATTCCCGCATCCGGTCGGCTATCCGGGTGACCGGGCCCAGCAGGGAGACGCGGTCGGCGAACCCGGCGGGCACGGCCGCCCGCGCCCCCTTGAGGTCGCCCGCGGCGTAGCGCTCGTGGACAGCGGCGGCCTCCTGACCGAAGCCCATCCGCCCGGCAAGCTTGCAGTAGAAGTTCCGCCTGCGATCGCCCATGCCGAGGAAGTGAGCGAAGTAGCCGCGCACCGCGTCCATGGCCTGGTCCGGGTCGTCGTTCACGGACACCGGCAGCCCGGGCAGCACCTCGAAGCCGTCGAGGTTCTTTCCGGCTTTGTTCCGGCCGGTCCGCAGGTGGTCCAGGGCCTGCGTGAGCGTTTCGGGGGTGCAGAAGACGCCCAGCCAGCCGTCGGAGATCTCGCCCGCCAGTTCCAGGTTCCGCGGGCCGACCGCCGCCAGATAGATGGGGATGTGCCGCCGGACCGGCTGGGTGAGCAGCGTGAAGGGCGTCGCGGTGCTCCCCTGGGGCGGCAGCCGGTAGTGCTCGCCTACGTGGACGACCTGCTCGCGGTTGAGGGCGCGTCGCACAATGTCTACATATTCGCGGGTACGTCCCAACGGTCGGTCGAACGGCACGCCGTACCAACCCTCGCTGATGTCGGGATTGGAGACGCCCAGTCCCAGGCGGAAGCGTCCGTCGGACAGAGCGTCCAGCGTCGATGCCGTCAACGCGGTGAGCGCCGGGGTCCGGCCTGGGATCTGGAACACAGCGGACGCCAGGTCGATGGTCCGCGTGCGCATCGCCACCGTGCCGAGCACGGTGGCGGCGTCGGACCGGTACCCTTCGGGCGCGAGCGCGAGGTCGTAGCCGAGCCGCTCGGCCTCCTGCGCCACCCGTACCGCGCTCTGGTAGGTGAGGTTGACACCGAGCCTCATGGCCATGGCTCCTTCCGGGGCTGACTGGTCGCGGGGAGGTCACACGGCTCAGGCGGGCCTGCCCTCGACGATGCCGTGCGGCGGAGCAGTCGGATGGATGCCGACCAACTCGAACCCGGAGACCTGCAGCAGCCGGCGCCACTCCTCAGCGGTGCGCTCGGCGCCCTTGTCGTTCACAAGCATGGCGAGGTCCATGAGCTTGCTGTAGTGCCATGCGTTCAACTCGGGCAGCACCCCGTCAATGATCAGCAGCCGCCCCTCATGCTTGCCGCCGATCGCCTGGCGCACGCGGCGCAGGATGCCTTCGCACTCGGCGTCGCTCCAGTCGTGCATGATCGCCTTGAGGACGTACGCGTCGGCGCCGCTCGGGACGCTCTCGAAGAAGCTGCCCTCCTCACAGTGCACCCGTTCGCCCACACCCTCACGCGCGAGCAACTCGCGGGCGCCCTTGATGGCGGTGGGGATGTCGTACAGGATGCCGCGCACCGCCGGGTGGCGCCGCAGGATCGCCGAGAGCAGTTGCCCCTGCCCGCCCCCGATGTCGGCGACCACGGGGAAACGGCCGAAATCGAAGGAGTCGGCGATGCGCGGAGCGCGGGCGTCGTTGAGCGCCGTCATGGACCCGTGGAACACCTCGGCGAATTCCGACGCGTCCTGCTCGAGGTACTGGAACCAGGTCTTACCCCCGCGCAGTTTCGGGCCCACGGCCTCGCCGGTGCGGACCGTGTCCATCACGTGGCCCCAGCAGTTCCACACGGTCGTCTCACCGTAGAAGTAGGCGAGGTTGCGCAGGCTCCCGGGGACGTCGCTGCGCAGGTACTGAGCCTTGGGCGTGAGCTCGAAACGGCCGTCGGGCCGCTCGGCGAACACGCCTACGGAGGCCGCCGCGCGCAGGAACCGGTAGAGCGTACGCTCGTGCGCCTCGGTGGCCCCGGCCAGGTCCTCCACGGTGCGCGGCCCGTCGGCCAGCAGGTCGGCGATGCCCAGGCGGGCGACCACGTGCAGCACGCCCGTGATCCACTTGCCCGCCAGCATCAGCAGGACCTGCTCCTGGTCGGGACGGTCGTCGCTGTACGGCGGCGTGCTGAGCGCCATGGGCGAGGGCTCGTTCGTCATGTTCCCTCCATCGGGTGCCGAAGGTCTCCTCGTCGAGGACACCGGAGCTGTTGGGACCGGTGCCGTCGTGATGCTGACAGTCACCGCTGGAGATCTGGTGGTTACCGGATAGAGCCGTCCTCACCACCGCTCGGGAAGGAAGACGTGCCGCGGTCCTGCGGCCAGTAAGGCTCGATCGAGCTTGGAGAACGGGTTGCCACACTCGCCCTGGTGACGGTTCGGACGGGGAGGCGGGAAATGTTTGACCAGGCGCGTTGGCGGCGTGCGTACGACGTGGTGACCAGGTGGTTGACCGAGGGACTGGCGCTGACCGGGTTCGCTTTCCTTGATCCGCCGGCTGCGGACCGGGCGCTGTTCGAAGACCAGCGAGGCTCGAGTGATCCCAGAGGCGGCGGTCCTAACCTCCCAGACACTCCCGGGAGGAGACGTCCAGAGCAAGCTGGGGGTCACGGGGTGGATTCACGTTGGAGGGTCAGTGGCAAAGACGATCGATCGTCGTAGGCTCTTGTCGAGGAGCGCGGTGCTCGCGCCCGCTGCGGGACTGGCGGCGCTGCTCAGCGCCGACGTGGCGAACGCGGACATCGAAGGGCGGGCGCACTCCCTCATCGGCACCTGGCACGTGGACATCGTGTTCCCCGGGCCTAACCCGGCGGAGAAGGGGCTCTTCCTGTTCACCAACACGGGGCTGGTCATCTGCACCAACACCCGGATCAGAGATCTCGGGCTGGGCAAGTGGACGGCACACGGCTCGTTCCGCTTCGACTTCACCTTCAGGCACCACATGTTCATGCCTGACGGCACCTGGGTGGGCACCCTGGACATCGCTCATTCAGGCACCGTGACACAGAAGACCTTCTCGTCGTCGGGAACCGGCACGGTCTACGACACGAGCGGGAACCAGACCGAGACGATCGAGTCCCGCACCACGGCGGTGCGTTACTGATCGCCGCCCCCGGCCGATCCCGGCCCGCGAGGCCGGGATCGGCCGCACCCATGCCCGGAAGCCGGACCCTGGCTTCCGGAGCCGGCCCGGAGCCGGACCCCGGGCCGGCAGGGCGCCTAGTTGCCTCCGGCGACGTGCACCACGCTGCCCGTGACGTTGCCGTTGACCGTGGAGGCGAAGTACAGGACGAGCCCGGCTATGTCATCGGGCGTGGAGATGTGGCCGGCCGGTCTGCCCTTGTTGAGAGCGCGCTTGATCTGCTCCGGCGACTTGCCGGCCAGATCCTTCCTGAACTCCTCCGGGACCCGGGCGAGGAAGCCGCGCGTGACGGTGGGGCCCGGCGCGACGACGTTGACGAGGATTCCCTGCGGCGCGAGCTCGGTCGCCAGCGTCCTGCTCAGCCCGTGCAGAGCCATCTTGCTCGCGACGAACGCCTCGTCGCCGGCGGCCCCGCGCTGGACGATGTTGGCCGAGATGAACACGATGCGCCCCCACCCCTGCTTCTTCATCCAGGGCAGGGCCGCCTGCACGGTGTGGAAGGAGCCCTCGACGTCGGCACGCAGGAACGGCTGCCACTCCTCGACGGGGATGTCCTCGAAGGCGACGGGATGCACTTTCGTCCCCGGGATGGCCGAGGCGTTGACGATGACCACGTCCACGCCACCCCACTCTGCGGCGACGGCGTCGAAGGCGGCCTGAATGGAGCCGCGATCCGTCAGGTCGTACCGGACGGTGGTCGCTTTGCCGCCCAGGGCCCGCACGTCCTGCGCCACCCGGTACGCGCCGGACTCGTTGCGGTGGTAGGTGACGGCCACACTGGCGCCTTCTGCGGCGAACGCGCGCGCGAGGTGGCCGCCGATCGAGCCGCTGCCACCCGTGATCAGGACGACTTTGCCGGCGAGGCCGAGATCCATGAACCACTCCCTGACGATCGACGGGCGAACCAGTTAGATGTCGAGTCACGCTAAGGAGCTTCGCTCGCAGAATGCTCGAAGAGCGGTCGATGACGCCGCTCCGGGCGGGCCGCGTCATCGTCCGGCCTTCGAGGGGGAGCTGTCAGGGTTCGGATGACCGGATCCCGACACGACAGGAGGCGTCGGTCCATGCGCGTGCTGTTCACAGGGTGGGCCTGGCCCTCGCACCTGTATCCCATGGTCCCTCTGGCCTGGGCCTGCCTGGCGGCGGGGCACGAGGTACGCGTGGCCGTCCCGCCGGACGCCCAGGACGTGATCCTCCGAGCGGGCCTCACCCCCGTCAGCGTCGGCCGGGCGGTGGATGTGACGGGTGTCATACGCGGCTTCGTCAAAGGGCCGAGGACCGGCAACGGACGGCCGTCACGCCCGGTGGCGGGCGACCCGGCGGCGCGGACGCCGCGTGCGCTGAGCATGTTCGTCGATCTGGCCGTGGCGATGGCCGACGACCTGGCGGCCTTCGCCCGCGACTGGAAGCCCGGCCTGGTCGTGTACGACCCCACCGCCTGGGCCGGCCCGCTGGCTGCGGCGGTGGCCGGCGTGCCGGCGGTCCGTCAGCTGTACGGGACGGACCTGCTCGTCCCGGCCAGGGAAGCGATCATCGGGGCGCTGGAGCCCGTCGGTGACAAGCTCGGCGTCGGCCCGGTGGATCCCATGGGCGCGCTGACCATCGATCCCTGCCCTGTCACGCTGCAGGGCCAGGTGCCCGGAACCAGGCGGCGGATGCGCTATCTGCCCTACCAGGGCGTGCACGACCGCGTCCCCGCCGAGCCGCCGGAACGGCGGGACCGCCCCGTCGTCTGCGTGACCTGGGGGACGACGATGGCCAGGCTCGGCCATGAGCATTTCCTCGCCGGGCACGTGGCCCGCGCCCTGGCCGGCCTGGACGTGGAGATCGTCCTGGCGATCGCCTCCGGGCAGCGCGCCCTGCTCGGACCGCTGCCACCTGGCGTACGGGTGGTGGAGTCGGTCCCGCTCCGCCTGCTCACGCGCGGCGCCGACCTGCTGGTGCACCACGGAGGAGCGGGCTCGATGCTCACCGGCCTGGTGAACGGGCTGCCACAGCTCGCGCTGCCGCAGCTCCCCGACCACATCGGACACGCCAGGCGGCTGGCGGCCACCGGCGCGGGGGCCGCCATGGAGCCGGCTGACGGTTTCGGCATGGCGGAGATCCGCGACACGGTCGCAGGCCTGCTCGCCTCAGCCGATCACGAACGTGCGGCCGGGCGCCTCGGCGTGGAGATGGCCGCGCACCCGGCCCCGGCGACTCTGGTCACCGAACTGGAGCAGCTGGCCGGGACCCGTGACGGTGGCCGGGCGGCGGTATGAGCGCACCGGCATCAGGAAGGGCCCCGCGCCATCGTGCTGGACTGAAAGGAGACGCACATGCGCCGTACCTTGATCGTCGCCAGGATGGAGCCTGCCGACGCCGACTCGGTGGCGGACATCTTCGCCGACTCCGACGCCACGGAACTGCCAGGGCTGGTCGGCGTCACCCGTCGCACGCTCTTTCACTTCCACGACCTGTACTTCCATCTGGCCGAGGCGGAGACCGACGTTCCCGCGCGCGTGGACGAGGTACGGCAGCACCGGCTGTTCCGGGACGTCAGCGACCGGCTGGCTCCGTACGTACTGCCCTACGACCCCAGCTGGCGTGGCCCGCGCGACGCGATGGCCACCCCGTTCTACGAATGGGAGAAAGGACATGGTGGACGGCGTGTCTGACACCGGTGTCGCGCCTTCCGAGGCGAGCCCGACGACGGACGAAGGACCTCTCAGCAAGGTCGGCCTGGCCGAGACAGTGGTGAACAGGCGCCGGGGTGGTGAGATCCGCGTGCTGCTGAGCCCCAAGACCACGCGGACCAGCTCCGGTTTCATGGGGGTGCTCACACTCCAGCCCGGCGAGTACGTCTCCGAGCACTACCACCCGTACTCGGAGGAGTTCCTCTATGTGTCCCGCGGGACGATGGTGGTGCGGATCGACGGCGACCAGGAGCTGGAACTCGCCGAGGGCGAGGGCATGGTGATCCCCAAGAACGCCCGGCACCGTGTGATGAACCGCGGCGGCGGAGAGGCGTTCGCGATCTTCATGATGTGCCCGCTCGCTCCGAGGCCGGACCTGGGCCATGTCGACACCGAGCCGTACCCGGAAGAGGCCGGCGAGGTGGAGCCGTGACGGGCGGACGGCGGGTGGTCATCACCGGCATCGGCACGGCGACCCCAGGGGGCATCGGGACCAAGGCCTTCTGGGAGCTGCTCATGGCGGGACGGACGGCGACCCGGACGATCTCGCTCTTCGACCCCACGGGCTTCCGCTCCCGGGTGGCCGCCGAGTGTGACTTCGATCCGCGCGCGGAGGGGCTGTCGCCGCAGGAGGCCCGCAGGATGGACCGCGCCGCGCAGCTCGCGGTGATCTCCGCGAGGGAGGCGTGGCAGGACAGCGGGCTGGACGGGGAGAGTGTGCCGCCCGAGCGCCTCGCGGTCAGCGTGGGCAGCGCGGTCGGCAACACGATCAGCCTCGAGCAGGAGTACGTCGTGGCCAGCGACGGAGGCAGCCGATGGCACGTCGACCACGCGTACGCAGTCCCGCACCTGTACGACTACCTGGTCCCCAGCACCCTGGCCGTCGAGGTGGCCTGGGCGTGCGGGGCGGAAGGACCCGTCTCGCTGACCTCGACCGGGTGCACGTCGGGGCTGGACGCCGTCGGACACGGCTACCACCTCATCCAGGAGCACGCCGCCGACGTCGCCGTGGTGGGCGCCACCGACGCCCCCATATCGCCGATCACCGTGGCGTGCTTCGACGCGATCAGGGCCACCACTCCCAGGAACGACGATCCCGAGCATGCGGCCCGCCCCTTCGACGCCAGCCGCAACGGCTTCGTGCTCGGGGAGGGCGCGGCGGTGATGGTGCTCGAAGAGCGGGAGCTGGCGATCCGCCGCGGCGCTCACATCTACTGCGAGGTGGTGGGCTTCGCCGCCCGCAGCAACGCCTTCCACATGACCGGGCTCAAACCCGACGGCAGGGAGATGGCCGAGGCGATCAGGGCCGCGATGGACGAGGCCCGATTCGTACCCGAGGACATCGACTACGTCAACGCGCACGGCTCGGGCACCAAGCAGAACGACCGCCACGAAACCGCCGCGTTCAAGCGCAGCCTGGGCCCGCGTGCCCACGAGGTGCCCGTGAGTTCGATCAAGTCGATGGTCGGCCATTCGCTGGGCGCCATCGGCTCCATCGAGGTCGCCGCGTGCGCGCTGGCGATCGAGCATCAGGCCGTCCCTCCCACGGCCAACCTGCGCGACCCCGACCCGGAGTGCGATCTGGACTACGTGCCGCTGACCGCCCGGGAGCAGGTCGTGGAGGGCGTCCTGACCGTGGGCAGCGGGTTCGGCGGCTTCCAGACCGCGATGGTGCTCGCGCACCCCGGGAGGTGAGCCCGTGACCACGAGGTACGTCGTCACCGGCATCGGCGCGACCGCTCCCAACGGGCTCGGCACCGAGGAGTTCTGGTCCGCCACGCTCGCGGGCCGCAGCGGGATCGGCCGCATCACCCGGTTCGACCCTGAGCCGTATCCGTTGACCCTGGCCGGTCAGGTTCGCGGGTTCGCCGCGGACGAGCACCTGCCCGCGAAGATCACGGTGCAGACCGACCTCATGACCCATCTCGCGCTGGTGGCCTCCGAAATGGCCCTCGCCGACGCCGGGATCGACCCGGCGCGGCAGCCCGAGTACGAGATGGCCGTGATGACGGCCAACTCCTCGGGAGGCAACGAGTTCGGGCAGCGAGAGATCCAGGCGCTGTGGAGCAACGGCCCGCGCCACGTGGGCGCGTACCAGTCCATCGCCTGGTTCTACGCCGCCTCCACCGGCCAGATCTCCATCCGTCACGGCATGCGCGGCCCCTGCGGGGTGATCGCCACGGAGCAGGCCGGCGGCCTGGACGCCCTGTCGCAGGCGCGGCGGGCGTTGCGCCAGGGGGCCGGGATGGTGCTGACCGGCGGGACCGACGCCTCGCTGAGTCCGTACGGTCTGGTCACCCAGCTCCCCACCGGAATGCTGAGCCGATCCGCCGACCCCGCCCGCGCCTACCTGCCCTTCGACGCCGAGGCCTGTGGCTACGTGCCGGGGGAGGGCGGCGCGATCCTGGTCATGGAGGAGGAGAGGGCAGCCAGGGCGCGCGGCGCCGCACGGATCTACGGCGAGATCGCGGGGTACGCGGCGACCTTCGACCCGGCGCCTGGCTCCGGCCGGCCGCCGGGACTGCTCAGGGCCGTCAAGGGGGCGCTCGCGGACGCCGGGATCGCGCCCGGCGACGTCGACGTGGTCTTCGCCGACGCGAAGGGCGTCCCGGAGGCGGATCTTCAGGAGGCCGGGGTGCTGGCCGAGATCTTCGGGCCCGGCGGTGTGCCGGTGACGGCGCCCAAGACCATGACGGGCCGGCTCTACGCCGGCGGCGCGGCACTCGACGTGGCCGCGGCACTGCTGGCCGTGCACCACTCCGTCATCCCCCCGACCACGAACGTCACCCGGCCGGCGCCGGGCTGCGACATCGACCTCGTCCTGGACGTGCCCAGGGCGGCCAGGGTCAGGACCGCGCTGGTCGTGGCCCGTGGCCACGGCGGATTCAACTCCGCCGTGGTGGTTCGCGCGGCAGGCGGCTGAGGCCGCACATCACCACAGAAGGAGGAAGACGTGGACAAGACAGAACTCCGGCTGGACGAGCTGAAGCGGATCATGCGCGAATGCGGCGGACCGGCAGACCTCGACGCCGACATCCTCGACGTGTCGTTCAAGGAGCTGGGCCTGGACTCGCTGGCGGTTCTGGAGATGGGGGCCCGCGTCGAGCGCGACTACGGCATCGAGGTGCCCGACGACGCCATGGAGGAGCTGAAGACGCCCCGCCAGACGCTCGACTTCGTCAACCACCGCCTGTCGGCTGCTTAGGAGTGACGTCATGGCAGGTCACACGGACAACGAGATCGTCATCGCGGCGCCTTTCGACCTGGTCTGGGAGATGACCAACGACGTGGAGTCGTGGCCGGGACTGTTCAGCGAGTACGCCTCGGCGGAGATTCTGCACCGCGAGGGAGACATGGTGCGCTTCCGGCTGACGATGCACCCCGACGAGAACGGCAAGGTCTGGAGCTGGGTCTCCGAACGCGTGATCGATCGGCAGGCCGGCACCGCCCGCGCGCAGCGGGTCGAGACCGGGCCGTTCGAGTACATGAAGATCCGGTGGGACTACACCGCCACCCAGGACGGGGTGCGGATGCGCTGGATCCAGGACTTCCACATGAAGCCCGAAGCCCCCGTCGACGACGCGGCCATGACCGATCGCATCAACCACAACACGGTCGTGCAGATGCGCCGCATCAAGGAACGAGTCGAGAGCGCCGCCCGCGCGGCGTCGACTCCGGCATGACGTGCTCGTCCAGGTATTGGTGCCGCTGGCGCTGGTCGGCAACGGTCTCGCGGCCGGCGTCATGCTCTCGACCGTCATCGGGGTCGTGCCGTGGATGCTGGCGCAGCCGTACGACAGGTACGTCGTGGCGACCCGCTTCCTGTGGTCGCGGTACGACCCGTTCATGCCGATCGTCAACGCGCTCACGTGCGTGCTGGATGTCGTGCTGATCTTCGTGGTGCCGGCGGCCGTGCCCCGGACCCTGTTCGCGGCCGCGGCCGGGCTGCTGCTCGTCGTAATGACGATCTCCATCGTCAAGAACGTGCCCATCAACCGGTACGTGACCTCGCTCGACCCCGCCGCCCGCCCGCCCGACTGGGAGCGGCGGGATCCGCGGATGCGCTGGCGCGGCTGGAACCTCACCCGCACGGTCCTGGCCCTGGTGGCGTTCGGCGTGAACGCCTGGGCCGCGACCGCCCTCATCTCAATGTGAAGGGACGACCATGGAACTGCGACTCGCCGGGAAGAAGGCGATCGTCACCGGCGGCACCCGGGGCATCGGACGGGCCATCGTGCTCGGGCTGGCCCGGGCGGGCGCCGACGTCATCACGTGTTACCGGCAGGAGGGCGAGGCGGCCGAGCAACTCGCCAGGGAGCTGAAGGAACTCGGTGACGACCACCACGTGATCAAGGCGGACGTCGGCCGGCCGGAGGAGGTCGAGCGGCTCGTCGAGGAGTGCCGGTCTCGGTACGGCGCGCTCGACGTCATCGTCAACAACGCGGGCGCGATCAGCCACATCCCGTTCGCGGAGCTGACGGCCGAGGAGTGGCGGCGCGTCGTCGACACCAACCTCACGGGTGCCGCCTTCGTCGTCGGAAAGGCGCTGCCGCTGCTGGGACAGGGCGCTTCCATCGTCAACGTGGGCTCCCGGGTGGCCACCGTGGGAGTGCCGCTGCGCGCCCACTACACCGCGGCCAAGAGCGGCCTCATCGGGCTGACCCGGTCGCTGGCCAAGGAGCTCGGTCCCCAGGGGATCCGCGTCAACGTCGTCGCGCCCGGACCGGTGGACACCGGGATGGACATCCCCGCCCCGGTGCGCGAGCGCTACAGGAACCTGATCGCGCTCGGCCGGCTCGGCGCCTCCGAGGAGATCGCCAACGTGGTGCTCTTCCTGGCCAGTGACCTGTCGAGCTTCGTGAGTGGCGAGACGATCCACGTGGACGGGGGCATCTGACATGACCGCTGGGACCTTCCGGGTGATGTTGCGCATGCAGATCAAGCCCGGCATGGACGAAGCATTCGAACAGACGTGGTACGAGGTCGGCGACGCGGTGACGCAGCACCCGGCCAACCGCGGCCAGTGGCTGTCCAAGAGCGCGGAAGAGGCGGGCGTCTACTACATCATCAGCGACTGGGTCGACGAGCAGCGCTTCAGGGAGTTCGAACGGAGCGAGCGCCACCTGGAGCACCGTACGAAGCTGCATCCGTACCGGTCGGGCGGCTCGATGACCACCATGAACGTGGTCTACGACATGTCGCGCGAGACGGTACGGCGGCCATGAGCGGCCGGGTGCGCGTCCTCGTCTTCGTCACGGCGGCCGGCGCCGGGACGCAGGCCGTGGAGGATGCCTACCACCGGATCAGCCGCGGTCTGACGGGAACGCCCGGACTGCTCGGCAACGAACTCCTCCGCTCCGAGCACGACCGCGACGGGTTCGTGGTGCTGAGCGAGTGGCGTGACCTCGACGCCTTCCGCGCCTGGGAGGAGGGGGAGTCGCACCGCTCGACCACCGCGCCGCTGCGTCCCCTGCAGGACCGCTCGCGGGGCGCGTCGTTCGGCGTCTACACGGTCCAGGCCGAGTACAGCGGCAGGAGCACGGCGTACGCCGAGGGGAGGTGAGGCGCGCATGCGGGAGTTGTTGGGCGCCGTGGCGGTGCTGGGCAGTGGCCTGACCGCGGGAGTGCTCTTCTGCGTCGCGCTCAGTGTCGTGCCGGCGCTGCGTGCCCTGCCTCCCGACCGCTACGTGCAGACCCACGAGCTGCTCGGCCGCAACTACGACCCCACGATGCCGCTGATCGTGCTGACCACGGCGCTGGTGGACGTGCTGCTGGCCATCATGACGCCGGCGGGCGGGCCGCGGTCGCTCTTCGTGGCCGCCGCCGTGCTGACGGTGGGGGTGTCGCTGGTGTCGCACCTGTGCAACGTGCCCATCAACCGGCGCGTCAAGGTGCTCGACCCCGCGGCGATCCCGGCCGACTGGGCGGACCCTCGCCCGGTGTGGCGCAGGTGGCACCTGCTGCGGACCGTACTCGCCGTGGTGGCACTGGCCGTCAACGCGGCCGCCGTCGCGGTGGCATGAACCGGATCGCAAACGAACGGAGGAATGATGGACCTGGCGATATCCGGCAAGCGCGTCCTCGTCACGGGCGGGACGCGGGGTCTGGGAAGGGCGAGCGCGCTCGCCCTCGCCCGTGGCGGCGCCAAGGTGGTGGCCTGCCACGGCAGAGCCGGCGCGGAGGCCGACGACCTGGCCCGGGAGCTCAAGGAGCTCGGCGACCACCACCACGTCGTCCGCGCGGACGTCACCAGCGAGGACGACGTGAACCGCCTGGCCGGTGCCTGCGCGGACGCGTACGGCGGGCTCGACGTTGTGATCAACAACGTCGGCGTGGCCGGCGAGGCGCCCGTGGGCGAGCTGACGGGCGAGGAGTGGGACCGCGTGATGGACGCGAACCTCACTGCCTCGTTCCTGGTCACCCAGGCGACGCTGCCGCTGCTGTCCGAGGGCGGATCCGTGATCTACGTGGGCGCCTCCGCCGCGCTGCGCGGACGCCCGGCGACCGCCCACTACACGGCTTCCAAGGCCGCGCTGATCGGGCTGACCAGATCCCTGGCCAAAGAGCTGGGCCCCCGCGGCATCCGGCTCAACACCGTAGCGCCTGGCGTGATCGACAAGGGGGAGGGCCTGGGCCCGCCGCCCCCGCTGCGGGAACGGCTGGCCGGGATGACCGCCCTGGGGCGGCTGGGCACGACCGACGACGTGGTCGGCGCCGTGCTGTTCTTCGCCAGCGACCTGTCCCGGTACGTCACCGGGACCACTCTGAACGTCGATGGAGGAATCTGATGCCGTACGCAGCCATCACGTACGCGGTCAAGCCCGGCCACGAGGACGAGATCGCGGAGATCTTCGCCGCATTCCAGCGTGTCCCCACGCCGGTGCTGGTCGACGGCGAGGGCAAGGAGGCGGGCCGCCTGGTGGGCACGGCGGTGTTCATCAAGGGTGAGGTGATGATCCGGGTCATCCACTACGAGGGCGACCTGGTGCACGTGGCCAGGAACATGGCCAGGCACAAGGGCGTGCACGAGCTGGAAGCGAAACTGGCGCCCTATCTCGCCGAGACCCGTGACACCGGCACGCCCGAGGCGTTCGGGCGGTATTTTCGCGACGCGACCATGCGTTGCATCTCGCAGCTGTCCGCCGACACCCTGCCGGCCGGAGCTCGGACGCCATGAGCCTGCCACACGTCGCACTCGTCGGGAGCGGCGCGATGGGTGCGGGCATGGGACACCGGCTGCTCGAGGCGGGCCATCCCCTTTCCGTCTACAACCGCACCCCCGCCAAGGTCGCCTCGCTCGTGGAGGCGGGCGCGCGGGCGGCCACCAGCCCGCAGGCCGCGGCGGACACGCCGATCGTGCTGCTCAGCCTGAGCGACGAGTCGGCCGTCGAGCAGGTGCTGTTCGAGGCCATGCTGCCGGAGCTGAGGAGGGGCACCGTGGTGGTGGACACCACCACCACCTCACCGCTGTACGCCCGCATGGCGGCCACGCGGCTGTCCGCCGCGGGGATCGCCCGGGTCGAGGCGTGCGTCCTGGGCAACCCGGCGATGGCGCGCAGCGGCGGTCTGCGGATCTTCACCGCGGGCGAGCACGACGAGGTGGAGGCCGCCGGCGGGCTGCTCGGAGTGCTCGGGCAGGACATCCGCTACCTGGGTTCGGCGGGTGCGGCCGCCACGATGAAGCTGGCCTTCAACCTTCTGCTCGGCGTGCAGACCGTGGGCTTCACCGAGGCGATCTCGTACGGCGTCAGCGCCGGGCTCGACCGTGACCTGCTCATCGACGTCATCGCCAACAGCGGATTCAGCTCACCGGTTCTAGCCTTCCGCGCCGCGTTCATGCGCGAGCGCTGCTACGAGCCCGCGGCCTTCAAGGCGCGGCTGATGGAGAAGGACCTCCGGCTGGCCGCCAACGACGCCATGGCCAGAGGGATCTACCTTCCGCTGACGGAGGGCGCGGGCGACCTCATGGCCGACGCGGTCGCCGCCGGCCTGGGCGACCAGGACGCCGCGGTGATCAGTGAGCTGCCCAAGCGCCGGCTCGGAGCGAGCCTGCCACCGAAGAACGGAGCCACACGATGACCACGCAGCCACCGCAGATCACCAGCCCCGCCGAGCTGATCCAGCTGGGCAAGACCGCCTTCTGCACGGCCAAGGTGCTGCTCGGCGCCCTTGAGCTGAGGGTGTTCGCCGTGCTCGACGAGCTGCCGCTCACCGGGCCGCAGCTCGAGGAGCGGCTCGGACTGCATCCTCGGGCCTCCAGGGACTTCTTCGACACCCTGGTGGCCCTCGGGCTGCTGGTGCGCGCGGAGGGGCGCTACTCCAACGCCCCCGCCGCGAAAGAGCACCTCGTGCCGGGCAAGGCGGCCTACGTGGGCGGCTTCCTCGAACGTTCCGACCGGGTTCTGTACCCCGCCTGGGGCGACCTGACCGGGGCGCTGCGCACCGGCAAGCCTCGCGTGACGAACGCCTTCCGCGAGATGCTCGACGACCCCGACCGGCGGATCAGCTACCTCGCCATGATGGACGCGCTCAGCACCATGCTGGCACCGCTGATCGCGCAAGCCTTCGACTGGGACACCGTGAAGTCCTACGCCGACATCGGCGGTGCCAGGGGCAACCTCGCGGGCCGGGTCGCGCAGGCGCACCCGCACCTGTCCGTGCACGTCTTCGACCTGCCTCCGATGGAGCAGCCGTTCCACGAGCACGCGGAGCGACTCGGAGTGGCCGAGCGCGCCACGTTCCACGCGGGCGACTTCTTCGCCGACCCGCTGCCGGAGGCCGACGTGCTGACCATCGGCCACGTCCTGCACAACTGGGCCCCGGCCGAGCGACGTACGTTGATCAAGAAGGCGTACCAGGCGGTCAATCCCGGTGGCGCGCTGATCATCTACGACCGGATGCTGGCCGACGAGCCGGTCGACGCCGAGAATCTGGTGATCAGCCTGGACATGCTGCTCACGACGGACGGTGGGTCGGAGTACCTCGCAGGGGAGTGCCGCGACTGGCTCGAGGAGGCGGGCTTCACCGTCGAGCCGGCCCGGCCGCTCGGCGAGCACGACACGCTCATCGTGGCGAGAAAGGGGGGCTGATCCGTGGACGTCGGAGTCGGCCTGCCGACGACGGTGCGCGGAGTGGACGGCCCCACCCTCCTCGAGTGGGCACGTCGCGCCGACGCGCGTGGCCTGTCCTCGCTCGGGGTGCTCGACCGGTTGGTGGCCGGCAATCACGAACCCGTCGTCACGCTCGCGGCCGCCGCCGCCGTGACCCGGCGGATCAGGCTCGCCACGACGGTCCTGATCGCCGCGTACAGAGGCGGGGCCGCGGTCCTGGCCAAGCAGCTGGCCACCGTGGACGAACTGTCGGGCGGCCGGCTGGCGGTCGGGGTGGCCGCGGGAGGCCGCGCCGACGACTTCGAGGCCGCGGGGCAGCCGTACCGGCGACGGGGCAGGCGGCTCGACGCCCTGATCACGGAGCTGCGCGAGGCCTGGGCGCCGGGCTCCGGGATCGGCCCGGAGCCCGGCGCCGGCGGGCCGCCCATCTGGGTCGGCGGGCACACGGACGCGGCCCTGCGGCGGGCCGCCCGCCTGGGACAGGGCTGGATCGCCGGCGGCTCGTCGTCGGTCCCGTACGCGGAACTGGCGGCGCGCGCCCGCGCCGCCTGGTCGGCCGAGGGCAGGACGGATCGGCCGCGCATGGTGGCGCTGGCCTACTTCTCGTTCGGCGCGGACGGCGCCGAGCGGGCCGTCGCGCACATGCGCCGCTACTACGAGCAGGCGGGCCCGTACGCCGACCGCGCGGCCGCCCAGACCGTGACGACCGAGAGCGAGCTCCAGCGCACCATCAAGGAGTACGACTCCGCAGGGTGCGACGAGCTCGTCTTCTTCCCCTGCTCCGGCGACCCGGATCAGGTGGACCTGCTGGCGCGGGCCGCACGGACATGAAGGGGATCATCCTTGCGGGCGGGCGGGGAACCCGCCTGCACCCCATCACCCTCGCGGTGTCCAAGCAGCTGCTGCCGGTGAACGACAAGCCGCTGATCTACTATCCGCTGTCGGCCCTGATGCTGGCGGGCATCCGCGACATTCTCATCATCTCCACGCCGGTGGACCTGCCGCAGATCCAGCGGCTGCTGGGCGACGGCGCACAGCTGGGGCTGAGCCTGCGGTACGCCAGACAGCAGGAGCCGCGCGGGCTGGCCGACGCGTTCATCGTCGGCGCGGACCACGTCGGCGACGATCCGGTGGCCCTGGTGCTCGGCGACAACATCTTCCACGGGCACAGGTTCGACGACATCCTGCAGGAGCAGGCCCGGGACATCGACGGGTGCGTGCTCTTCGGCTACCCGGTGACCGATCCCGAGAGGTACGGAGTCGGCGAGACCGACACGGAGGGCAAGCTGGTCTCGATCGAGGAGAAGCCTGCCAGGCCGCGGTCCAACCGCGCGATCGTCGGCCTCTACCTCTATGACAACCAGGTGCTCGACATCGCCAAGAACCTGTCGCCGTCGGCCCGTGGCGAGCTGGAGATCACCGACGTCAACCGCGACTATCTGGAACGTGGCAAGGCCCGGCTGGTGGACCTGGGACGCGGATGCGCGTGGCTGGACGCGGGCACCCCCGCCTCGCTGTTGCAGGCCGCGCAGTACGTCAGCGCGCTGGAGAGCAGGCAGGGCGTACGGATCGCGTGCATCGAGGAGGTCGCGCTGCGGATGGGCTTCATCCGGGCCGAGGAGTGCCGCGAACTCGGCGAGAGACTGGCGCCGTCCGACTACGGGCGGTACGTGTGCGCCGTCGCGGAGGAGTTCGCCGCCCATTCGGCGGTCCCGCGTCCATGACGCACCCTGCACGGACCCGGCCGTATCGTGACAACGCCCGGAGCACCTTTTCGTGCTCCGGGCGTTGTCACGTGGCCCGCCGGGCGATTGAGGACCCTGCGCCGGTGGCCGGGTGAAAAAATTTTCATGGAAAAGAATTTCAGTGCTCTGCGTTCGGGGCAGGGTTTCGCCTCCACGGCGGGTCAGTTGTTCCAGCGCAGATCACGGCGTACGAGCCGGCCCGGGGCGGCGGGACGGCCTGGGCCGGCGGGCGCCTCGATCGCCGTCGTCTCCCCGGCGTCCAGGCTCACCTCGTCCGGCGTGCCTCGCTCGGCCAGCTCGTTCTCCAGCTTCTTCTCCGCGTACAGGTGGGCCAGCTCATTGATGGCGTACACGACGTCGTCCCGTGCGCCGTTGTAGCCGACGATGCGGAGAAAGTGGGCTGAGACCAGCCGGGTGAGGATCGTCTCGCTCGTGTCGATGTCGCAGCCGACCGTCTCCGCGGCGCTCTTGAGGTTGAAGCGCGTGCTGCGTCGCAGGTAGAGCAGCCATAGGGCGCTGCGCTCGCGGGGCTCGAGCTCCTGGTAGTTGAGGTCGAAGCTGTGGTAGATGTCGAAGTCGGTGGAGTTCAGCTCTTTGAGGCGCAACTCCGGATCGGCCAGGCGGGCGGCCAGGGTCCGCAGCGGCAGGGTCGGCGACGCGGTCAGCCGGGCGCCTGCGGCGCGCACCGCCAGCGGCAGGCCCTCGCAGAAGCGCACCACGCTCTGCGCGTCGCCCTTCTCGCGCTCGATGCGCTGCCTGCCCGCGACCGCGCCCAGCAGGCGTACGCCTTCTTCAAGGGTGAGCGGCGCCAGGTCGAGGCGCTTCCTGCAGGGGAACCCGTATAAGCCGGACCTGCTGGTGATGATCGTCGTGCAGTGCTCGCTGCCGGGCAGAAGCGGAGAGATCTGCGCGGCCGAGGCGGCGTTGTCGAGGACGATCAGCACACGATGCGCCGAGCACCAGCTTCTGAACATCTTCGAGCGTTCCTCGGCGCTGCTCGGCAGCTTCTTCGTGTACATGTCGGTCGCTATCAGCCAGTTGTAGAGCACCTGGCCGGGGTCGGCGGGCTCGCCGTCGCTCCCGCGCAGCGTGCAGTAGAACTGGCCGTCGGGGAAATCCCGCTTGATCAGGTGCGCCAGGTGCACCGCGAGGGCCGTCTTGCCGACGCCCGGCATTCCCGCGATCAGCACGGTGGGCGGCGTGGTGGCCGCGGGCTCCGTCATGGTGGCGGCGGCGACCAGGTCGTTGATGCTGGACTGGCGGCCGGTGAAGTCCCAGATGTCCGGTGGCAGCTGGGCCGGCAGGAGCGTCCTCACAGCGTTCCTCGGCCTTTCGATCACGGCCGTGTTCCTGCGGCCCTGGCCGGCCTGCGGCTCCAGCTTGGCGGGGTGCGCGGTGGTCTCCTCCGACAGGAGCGACTGGTGCAGCCGTTGTGTGTCCGCGGACGGCTCGATCCCCACCTCTTCCACCAGGGTCGCCCGCAGCCGCTGGTACACCTCCAGCGCCTCCCAGCGCCGGCCTGAGCGATGCAGGGCGTTCATCAGCTGCGCGTAGAAGGCCTCATGGAGGGGGTGCACCGAGATCAGGTGCTTGAGCTCGCCCACGACCTCACGATGCCGGCCGAGCCGCAGATCGCTTTCGATGCGCAGCTCGAGCGCGCGCAGCCGGCTCTCCTCGAGGGAGGCCACGTAGGCCGACAGCAGGTTGCCCGCGGCCACATCGGCCAGTGCCAGGCCGCGCCACAGCGAGAGTGCCTCGGCCAGGCACTTGGCGGCCATCTCGGTCTCATTCCGCTTCAGCGCCGCCACACCTTCGGCGAGCAGCCGTTCGAACTGGTTCAGGTCGAGCTGGTCGTGGTCGATGGTCAGCATGTATCCCCACGACTGCGTCTGCAAAATCTCCTCGAACGAGTCGACCTCATCGTTGGAGAGGATCTTTCGCAGCTTGTAGATGTAGGTCTGCAGAGTGGAGAGCGCGCTGCTGGGTGGATTTTCTCCCCACAGTTCGTCGATGAGCTCGGTGGTCTGTACGATGTTGTTGCGCCGCAGAAGAAGAAAAGTGAGCACCTGTCGAAGTTTTGGGGCTGAAGGAGTCACCTCCCGGCTGCCGTCGAGCACTCTCAGAGTTCCCAGGACACAGAATCTCATCTTGATCCCCAAGCGTGAAGGCAATCGACCTTTCTATGGCAGGCGAGGTCAGAATGCGCGATGCTTGCGCCGTGCATCCGACCTCGCTAGAATCTCCTAACCATCGTCGGAAAGAGTTAATTCGATCCACTGGTTCGGTGGTTCCGTCGGTGTTCACCAAGCAAGAAGCTCAGGTCCAGGAGCGACGTCTGCGTACGCGGCGACAGGCGGGAGTTTCGCCGAAAGGTGGCTCGGCCGCCGTCGGCGGCTCCTCGTCGAATTGTTGCGCGATAGGGTTTCGCCGGGCGATTCGCTCGATTTCCAGCAGGTGACACAAGCGCGAACTGTCCGCGGCATTGATTCAACCCCCGTTGGTGTGCCGTCTGCTGTGACTGGTGACCGGCGAGCGCTTATTCCTTGTTGAGGGTCTGCGCCTTTATTTCCTTGATCGGGACACCAGAGACGATCCTCGAGTATTACCCTTGATTATTACTAGAGAAACGCTCGAAGTCGAGACCGGAAGTGATCGTGGCAGGCGCCGACTTCCTCCCGGTCCGTCCCCTGTGGTGTCGTGAACGAATACGTGGCGGCAACGACCGGCTGACCGGTCACATCAGGGCCAGTTCCTCCTCGGCCGTGGGCGCCTTCGCGGGGTCCGGCCGCTTGGCGGCGAAGCTGAGCAGGCAGGCGACGACCACCACTGCGGCGCAGGCCAGGAGGGTGAAGCGCAGGGCGCCGACGAAGGCCTGGTCGAAGACCGACTGGGCGATCTCCCGCATCTGCTGGGCGAGCTGACCGCTCGCGCCGGCGGGCAACTGCACGTCGCCGGCTCCCGCATCGATGCTGCCGCCCGCCGAGGTGACGGCGTCGACGAAGCCCTCCCTGAACTCACCGGGCAGCTGCGCCGCCTGGCGCTCCGCCTCGCCGTGCAGCTCGCTGGTCAAGCGGCTCTGCAGCACCGCGCCCATCGCGGCGACGGCGATCAGGAAGCCCAGCTGGCGGATCGCGTTGAAGGCGCCTGAGGCGGCCCCCGCGAACTCCGTCCGCACGTCCTGCATGGCCATCGTGACGGTCGGGGCGAAGGCGGCCGCCTGGCTGATGCCCGCCAGGATCAGCGGCCCAAGGAGCGACCACTGGCCGGAGTCGGTCTGCGCCATGTTGCCGATGAGCGCGAGGCTGACCGGGTAGAGGGCCAGGCCGCAGATGAGCACGTACTTCCCGCCGATCTTGTCGATCAGGAACCCGACGACGGGGAACGAGAACATCATGGCCAGCGCGGTCGGCGCGAGCGTGAGGCCGGCCTGGAGCGCGCTGAGCCCGAGGACCTGCTGCAAATAGATCGTGAGGGTCAGCGACAACCCCATCATGCCGAAGGAGACGGCGACGATCACGAAGCTCATCAGTGAGAAGCCGCGGTCCTTGAAGATCCCCAGAGGCATCAGGGGATCGTTCACACGCGCCTGCGTCGCCAGGAACACCACGAGCAGCACGAGGCCGGCCGCGATGACCATGGGAATGCTGAGGAAGGAGGTGATCGTGCCCCATCCGTAGCGGTCGCCCTCGAGCAGCCCGTACGTGATCGCCCCGAGCGCGGCGCTGGCCAGGACGACCCCGGTGATGTCGAGCCGGAGGCGCTTGTCCGGGCGGACGTCGGGGATGAGGGCGAAGGCCATGGCGATGGTGATCAGCCCGAGCGGCACGTTGACGTAGAAGACCCAGCGCCAGTTGCCCTCGGCGACGAGCAGCCCGCCGAGCGTCGGGCCGGCCAGACCGGCCACGCCCGCCGTGATGCCCCAGATGGCGCTGGGCAGGCCGCGCTTCTCGGGCGGGAAGACCCCGGTCAGGATGGTGAGGGTCTGCGGCGTGATCAACGCGGCGCCGATGCCCTGCAGGGCCCGGGCCGCGATGAGCTGCCAGGGCTCCATGGCGGCTCCGCAGAGCGCGGAGGCGACCGTGAAAAGGATCATGCCGGCGATGAAGACCTTGCGGGGTCCGACGATGTCGCCCAGGCGGCCGGCCGTGATCACGAGTACGGCGACCACGAGGATGTAGGCGCTCATCACCCACAGCACTTCGCTGATCGTCGCGTCCAGGTCTTCGAGGATGTCGGGGATCGCGATGTTGACGATCGTGGTGTCCAGGATGGTCATGAAGAACCCGATGCAGAGCGTCACCATGACGATCCATGGGTTTCCGCGGCGCTGGCTCATCCTCACACCTCCTTGGAGGGATTGGTCCCGGTGCGTCCTGCCGAGGTCGTCACCTCGCGCCAGGCTGTACTCCCAGGAAGATAGATGTATACTTTGACAATTAATAAGTCTAATCCATGGATATTTCAAATGTCAAAGGATGTCTGGAAGTCGCTCGTCGACGAGGTCCAGGTCGCCGTCATGCAGTTGCAGAACGTCTCCGACGCGGTGGACGAGGCAGCGGCGGCGCGTTTAGGTGTCAACCGGACAGACATGCGCTGCATGGGCTGCGTCTTCGCGCTCGGCCCGATGACGGCCGGCGAGTTGGCCGGCGCGGCCCGCCTGTCCCCGAGCGCGGCCACCATTGCGATCGACCGGCTGGAGCGGGCCGGCTACGCCCGGCGGGTCCGCGACGTCAACGACCGGCGCCGGGTGACCGTCGTGCCGACCCCGCAGGCGGAGTACGTCGCGCAGGCCGTGTGGGGGCAGCTGAGCGAGGAGGACGAGGCCGGGCTCGCCGGGCACACCGTGGGAGAACTCATCCTCATCCGTGACTTCCTGCGGGCCACGGTCAGCCGGCACGCGCGCCAGGCCGACCGAATCAGGCAGGGGGAGACCCTCGCGGAGGGCAACGGTGTGCCGCCGGTTCGTGACGCCGAGACCCCGCAGCCGTGACCCGCCCGTGCCCCGCAGCCGTGACCCGTAACCGTGACCCGCAGCCGTGACCCGTAACCGTGACCCGTAACCGTGACCCGCAGCCGTGGCCGGGATGAGGCCGGCCGAGCGGTTCCGGTCCGGCCGTGCGCCGCATCGCGGGCACCGCCGGACCGGCTGAAGACGGCCCGCCGGGGCCCGCCGGTTCGGTGCCGGGGGGAGGCAGGCCGCCGAACTCGCGCGGCGGACCGTGGTCAGACGGTGACGCTCATCCGCTCGGCCAGCGACGGGAGCAGGCGCAGCGCGTTGTCGCGCTCGATCGCGCGGTGCAACTCCGGCCCGATCAGCGGGTCGCCGGCCAGCCCGTCCGTCATGTATCGGGTGGCTTCGGCCGTCCGCATGCTGTAGTCGG
Source organism: Nonomuraea mesophila (assembly GCF_004352805.1). Lineage (NCBI taxonomy): Bacteria > Bacillati > Actinomycetota > Actinomycetes > Streptosporangiales > Streptosporangiaceae > Nonomuraea > Nonomuraea mesophila. Next base: position 27,689 of record NZ_SMLD01000025.1, on the reverse strand, counting down.
TCCCGTAGAGGATGCGCCCGTGGTCGGCGGCCGCGAGCAGCGTCGGCGTCGCGTACGGCGAGGTGGGCATGGCGGTGTCGTAGTAGAAGCGCCGCACGTAGGAGCGCAGGGTCGCGGGATCCACGCCCTCCTCGTCATGCGAGCGGGAGTCGATCCGCGCCGCCATGTACGGCAGGAAGCCGCCTCCGTGCGACAGGATGACCGACAGGTTCCTGTGCCGCTCCAGGGTGCCTCCGATCATCAGGCTCAGTGCCGCCCTGGTCGTGTCGAGCAGGAAGTCGCCCATGAAGTCGGGAATTCCGGGCGGCGTGCCGCCTGGCAGGAACTGCGGGTGCACGAAGAGTACCGCGCGCCGCCGGTCGAGTTCGGCGAAGAGTGGCTCGAACGACGGGTCGCCGAGATAGGTGCCGTTCACGTGCGTCAACAGGAGCACGCCCTCGGCTCCGAGGGTGCCGAGGGCGTAGTCGGCCTCGGCCAGCGCGGCGTCGACGTCGGTCAGCGGCAGATAGGCGAAGAAGCCGAACCGCTGCGGCTGCTCCCTGACGAGGCCGGCCAGCGACTCGTTGATGACCCTGGCGCCGGTCGCGACCTGGGCGGCGTCCTCGAAGACCTCGAACGGCGCGGGTGAGGAGGTCACCGCGGCTGCGATGTCGTTCTCCTCCATGACCTGCTCGGTGGCGGCCTGGCTCCAGCGCGCCCAGGTCGGCCACTTCGACTGGTCGGGCGGCAGGATGCCGGCCTGCACAGCCCACCGCTGCATCTTCGGTGGTACGGCGTGATTGTGGGTGTCGATGCGCCAGGGGCCGGTCACGCTGCCTGCCTTTCTTTGTGCGTTCACTGACGGGTCATGAGGAAGCCGGCGAAGTACGAGGACGGCGGGGGCGAGGGCAGCCGCTCGATCTTGAAGACGTCGCCGAAGAGGTCGTCCTCCTCGCCCGGCACCAGCTTCGGGTTGAGCCGCAGCAGGATGCCCTTGAGGGTGAACGGCAGATCGCCGTCGTGGTGCACGCACCACAGGAAGTACAGGCTGCCGGGGCCCGACAGCCGCTTGACCGTGGCGGCCATCGCCTCCCGGGCCCTTCCCTGCAGGTCGTCGAGCGTTCCCAGGTCGATCACCAGGTCGAAGGCCCCCTCCACGCCGGGGATGTGCGCGGCGGTCAGATCGCCCTTGACGAACCGGCAGCGGTCCGCGACTCCCTCCCTGGCCGCGGCCGCCCTGGCCTCGCTCAGCGCCACGGAGGAGAAGTCCACCCCCACGACCTGGAAACCGCGCTTGGCGAGGAAGACGGCGGCCTCGCCGCGCCCGCAGCCGAGGTCCACGACCCGTGGATGCGTCTCAGGGGATATCCGGCCCGACGTCACCAGGTCCCGCAGTTCGAGTCCCAGGCGCCCGGCCCAGCGGGCCATCCCGGTCTTGTACTGGAAGCTGTACGACCATGACTTAGGCATGAGACGTCCCTTTTACCGCGATCGCATTTTCGGAATGCCGGACGGCTGACTCCGCTGTCCGGCGCCGTTTCTGGGAACGGTGCACGGCGTTATCCTGGTGACTTCCGCTAGAAATGGAATCTCTTCTCACTGGTGTCGCGCTCGACTATCGGCAGAGCCGCGTACGGGGATTGCCCGCGCTCATCGACGCTGGCATATTCACTGTTGTCGGATGACGATCAGGTGAGAAAGGCGCGAAATGCAGATCGACCCACTCGGAATCGACGGTGCTTTCCTGATCAAGCCGGAGATTTTCCCGGACACCAGGGGTGAGTTTCTGGAGGTTTTCAGCGAGCCGGCCTTTCGCGAGGCCGTCGGCCACCCGCTGAGGGTGGCGCAGGCGAACTGCTCGCGATCGCGGCGCGGCACGATCAGGGGCATCCACGCCTTCTCGCTGCCGCCCGGGCAGTCCCGCTACATCACCTGCCCTCATGGCGAGATCCTGGACATCGTCGTCGACATCCGGGTCGGCTCGCCCACGTTCGGCGAGTGGGAGGCGGTCCGGCTGGGCGACGGCAACAGGCACGGGTTGTACCTCGCGGAGGGGCACGCCCATGCCTTCGCCCCGCTGACTGACGAGGCCACCGTGGTCTACCTGGTTTCCAGCACGTACGCTCCCCACAAGGAGATCCTGGTCGACCCGCTCGACCCCGAGCTGGCGCTGCCATGGCCGCCGGAGAGCGAGCGGCTCCTGTCCGCCAAGGACCGCGGCGCTCCCAGCCTGCGTGAGGCGTGGGAACGCGGTGTGCTGCCTAGCTACGCCGACTGCCGCGCACGCCATGAGGAGCTGTGCAGGGAAGCCGACGCGCTCGCGGGGAGGCACGAGTGATCCCCTTGATGCGGGTGGAGATGTCGCAGGAGGCGGGCGCCGCGGTGTCCCGTGTGCTCGCCAGCGGGATGGTCGGCCAAGGGCCGGTGGTCGACGAGTTCGAGCAGGCGCTGCGCGAGCGCATCGGCAACCCGTACGTCGCCACGGTCAACAGCGGCACCTCGGGCCTGCACCTCGCCCTGCGCCTGGCGACCGACCCTTCGGGAACCGGCACGGGCGTGGACGGAGGCGAGGTCCTCACCACGCCGCTGACCATGGTCGCGGCCAACTGGGCGATCCTCGCCAACGGCCTGCGTCCCAAGTGGGTGGACGTGGACCCCATGACGCTCAACGTGGACCTCGACGACCTGGCCAGGAAGATCACCCCGGCCACCCGGGCGATCGTCATCGTGCACTTCGCCGGCTATCCGGTCGACCTCGCCCGCCTCAGCGACATCCTGGACGAGGCGGAGGCCGCGTACGGTTTCCGCCCGCCGGTGATCGAGGACTGCGCGCACGCGTGGGGCGCCACCTACCGCGGCACGCCGCTGGGCAACCACGGCAACGTCGCGGTCTACAGCTTCCAGTCGGTCAAGCACTTCACCACCGGCGACGGAGGGCTGATGGTGCTGCCCAACGCGCAGCTCGCCGAGCGGGCCAGGCGGCTCAGGTGGTTCGGCATCGACCGTTCGGCGCCCGGACGCGGCCTGGTCCGCGCCGACATCCCGGAGTGGGGCTACAAGTTCCACATGAACGACATCAACGCGGCCATCGGCCTGGCGAACCTGACGGAGACCGACGAGGTGATCCGCCGCTACCGCGACAACGCCGCCTTCTACGACCGCGAGCTGGCCACGGCCGACGGGGTGCGTGTCACCGAGCGCGCGGCCGACAGGCAGTCCTCCTTCTGGGTCTACCCGCTGCTGGTTCAGGGCAAGGACGCGTTCATCAAGCACATGACCGAGGCCGGCGTCATGGTGAGCCAGGTGCACGAGCGCAACGACCGCCACACGGCGCTGCGCCGGTACGCGGCCCTGCTGCCGGGGCTCGACCGGGCCGTCGAGCAGCTGGTGTGCCTGCCGGTCGGGAGATGGGTGTCCGACGAGGACCGCCGGTACATCGTGGACACGATCAAGGCCGGATGGTGATCAGTCGGCGGGCCCGTGCAGCCACCAGGGATTCTGCCGGGCCCACTCGATCGTCCTGGCGATGCCCTCTCGCAGCGGGACGGCGCACTGCCAGCCGAGCATCGCGCGCGCCTTGGCCGTGTCGGGGACCCGGCGCTCGATGTCCTGGTAGACGGCCCCGAAAGCGGCCCCGGTGTCCAGGTGAACGTTGCGGCCGGTGAACCCCGCCGCCTCCCCTACCAGCTCGATCACCTCACGAATGGTGGTCTCCTGGTGGGAGCCGATGTTGAAGCACTCGCCCACCGCGGCCGGGCTCGACGCGGCCCGGACGGTGCCGTCGATCGCGTCGTCGACGTAGGTGAAGCAGCGGGTCTGGCCGCCGCCGTCGTACATCTCCGGCGCCCGGCCGGTGAGGACGTGCTGGATGCTCCGGCTCACCACGTACGCCGGCCTCTGGCGCGGGCCGTACACGTTGAAGTAGCGCACCACCGTGGCGCGGAGACCCTGCTCGCGGACGAGGGCGAACGTCATGTGCTCGGCCAGCGCCTTGCTCGTCGAGTAGGTCCACCGATCGGCCGACGTGACGCCCAGCACGCGGTCGGACTCCTCGGACCACGGAACCTGGGGGTTCTTGCCGTAGATCTCGCTGGTGCTGGCCACCACCACCCTGACGCCGGCCTCCAGCGCCCTGCGCAGGACGTTGCGGGTGCCGAGCACGTTGACGTCGATGACGTCGAGCGGCTGCCGCAGGTAGCGGTCCACCCCGACGACGGCCGACAGGTGGTACACCAAGTCGACGTCGGAGGTGATCACGTTCGCCAGCGACGACTCGTGGGTGATGTCGTCCTTGACGTAGCGGACGCTGCTCAGGTTGTGCAGCGGCGTGTCGGGCGGTGGCGACGACGTGTCATAGGCGATCACCTCGTGCCCCTCCGCGGCCAGCCGTTCGACGAGATGGCTGCCGATGAACCCGCATCCTCCGGTGACCACGATCCTGGACATGCCCTCACCGTCCGATTCCGCGGTAGCCGAAGCCCAGCCGCCGCACGTGCTCGATGGTTTCCTGCGGGTAGTAGGCCCGCCCGTCGAAGATCAGGCATGGCATCGAGACCCGTTCGCGCAAGGCGGCGAAGTCGAGCTGCTGGAACGGCTCGTGGCCGGCGAGCACGGCCAGGCAGTGGGCGCCGGCCACCGCCTCCTCCAGGGACGCCGACGGCTCGACGCCCGTCAGCGCGCGGAGCTCTTCCGCATCGGCGAGCGGGTCGTGGAGCGACACCGCGACGCCGGCGGCGAGCAGGCCGTCGACGACCGGTTTGACCGGCGTGCTGCGCAGATCGCCGGTGTTGTTCTTGAACGCGGCGCCGAGCACCGCGACCTTGGCGCCGTCCGGGTGCCGTCCGGCCCGCGCCAGCTCGGCGCAGATCGTCTCGTGGGTGTAGCCGGGCATCGCGTCGTTGACCGCGCGCACCGCCTCGACGGTTCTGAGGCGTACCCCATGCTCGCGGGCCGCGTTCCAGGTGATCCACGGATCCTTGGTCAGGCAGTAGCCGCCCACCCCGACGCTGGGCAGCAGGATGTTGACGTGACCGCCGCCTTTGGGCAGCGAGTTGGCGCCCCCGATCACCTCCAGGACGTCGACCTGGAACGCGTCGCACAGCCGGGCCAGATCGTTGGCCAGGGCGATGTTGTGGTCGATCCACCAGTTGTCGGCGAGCTTGACGATCTCGGCCACCTCCGGGGAGGTGTACTCCCACGCCGGTACGTCAAGTGCCCGCTTCCAGAACTCGGTCGCCGAGTGCGTGCTCTCCGGGTCGCAGCCGCCCACGATGATGGGCAGCGCCCGCAACTCGGACAGGGCGTTGCCCTCCGACAGCCGTTCCGGGCAGAAGACCAGGCCGAAATCGTCGCCCTGGACCAGCCTGCCGGCCTCAAGCCGCGGCCGGACGAGACCGCGGGTGGTGCCAGGAGCGACGGTGCTCTTCAGCACCACCAGGTGGCCGCGGCGCAGCCGGGGCGCCAGCTCGGCGCAGACCTCCTCCAGTTGCCGCGTGACGAGTGAGCGGTCTTCGCCGATCGGGGTGCCGACCGCGATGACGATGACGTCGGCGCTGCCGATCGCGTCGTAGCCGGTGCTGAAGGTGAGCCGCGAGGTGCCGCGCAGCCGCGTGAGGGCCTCCGCCATCCCGGGCTCGGAGATATGGCATCGTCCCTCTTCCAGCTGGGCGATCAGCCGCGCATCACGGTCGATGCCCGTCACGTGCAGGCCCTGTTCGGCCAGCGTCACGCCGAGGCAGCAGCCGACGTATCCGAAACCCACGATCGCCACCCTCGGCTCGCGCGAGTCGGGAAGAAAACGCATAGGGAACTCCCTGCGGTTTGATGTACGGGGCCCGTCGCCGCGGCATGTCGTCGTGCGGACGCGTGAGGTGCGATCCCACCGAAGTTCCGACGGACACAGGCCGGAGTGTCGAAGGTCGCACTCCACGGTCGCTCGAGGACTCGTGGAGCGACGGCCGCCGCCGGGCGCGGTCCCTACAGCCGTTGACCAGTGGTCGTTGAGAGGCCCGGATCAAGCTGCTGGGCGTGGGAGTGCATACGGAGACCTCCGAGGCGGCACAGTGGATCAGTTGTCCCGAGTGCCGCGAACTCGTCTATGTCAAGCGACACCAGCGCGATCTGGGCGTCTGCCCGGGCTGCGGGGCGCATTCCCGGCTGCACGCGTCGGAACGGATGGCGCACCTGCTGGACGACCGTTCGATCGTGCCCTTCGAGTCCCCCTCGACCGTCGAGGACCCGATCGGGTTCACCGACTCCCTGCCCTACCCGGACCGGCTCAGGCAGGCCCGCGAGCGTACCGGCGTGGGTGAGGCGGTCATCTGCGTCACCGCCTCGGTGATGAACCATCCGGTGGTCGCCGCTGTCATGGACTTCCGGTTTCTCGGCGGCAGCCTCGGTGCGGGCGTCGGTGAGCGCATCGTCCGGGCCTGCGAGACGGCGCTGCGCACGCGCACGCCGCTGCTCCTGGTCACCGCCTCCGGCGGCGCTCGTATGCAGGAGGGCGCCTACGCCCTGATGCAGATGGCGAAGACGGCACAGGCGCTGGCCGAGCTGGACGAAGCGGGGATCCTGACCATCTCGCTCGTCACCAACCCCACCTACGGCGGCGTGGCGGCGTCCTTCGCGACCTTGACCGACGTCATTCTGGCCGAGTCGGGGGCGCGCATCGGCTTCGCCGGGCCCCGGGTGATCCAGCAGACGATTCAACAGGAGCTGCCGGAGGGCTTCCAGAGCGCCGAGTTCATGCAGGCGCGGGGCTTCCTCGACGCCGTCGTGCCGCGGTCGGCCCTTCGGCCCGTGCTCGGGGCGCTGCTCGGCATGGTGCGCCAGGACGCGCCGCACGCCCGCGGGCCCAGGACCGCGCGGCTGGTCCGTGACCCCGGGGAGTTGCCGGAGCGCGAGCCCTGGCACGTGGTGCGCCTGGCCAGGCACGAGGGCCGCCCCACCACGCTCGACTACGTCTACCAGCTGCTCGACGACTTCCAGGAGTTGAAGGGCGACCGGCTCTCCGGCGACTGTCCCGCGATCGTAGGCGGCCTCGGCCGCCTCGACGGCCGGCCGATCGTCCTGGTCGGGCACCAGAAGGGCCACGACACCGCCCAGCGGGTCAGCCGCAACTTCGGCATGGCCCTGCCCGAGGGCTACCGCAAGGCGGCCCGGCTGATGCGGCTGGCGGAGAAGCTGGGCCTGCCGGTCGTCGCGCTCGTGGACACGCCGGGTGCGCATCCCGGCGTCGAGGCGGAGGAGCGCGGCCAGGCGTGGGCGATCGCGGAGAACCTGCGGCTGATGTCGGGGCTCAAGGTTCCCGTCGTGTCCGTGATCACGGGCGAGGGCGGCAGCGGCGGCGCGCTGGCGCTGGCGGTCGCGGACCGGGTGCTCGCGTTCTCCAACGCGGTGTACTCGGTGATCAGTCCCGAGGGCTGCGCGGCGATCCTGTGGAAGGACCGGGGCGAGGCACCCCGCGCCGCGGCGGCACTGCGGCTCGACGCCCGCGACCTGCTCCGGCAGGGCATCGTCGACGCGGTCCTGCCGGAGCCCGCGGGCGGGGCGCACGAGGACCCGGTGGCCGCGGCCGAGGCCCTGCGCGCCGCCCTCGCCGCGATGTTGTCCGAGCTGACCCGATTGACCCCCCGCGAACTGGTGGAAGGCCGCAGGCGCCGCTTCCGCCGCTACGGCATCGAGGACGCGAGGAACACATGACCGACGAGCACACCAGCATCGGCGAGCTGTGCAGGCACGCCGGCGAGATTCTCAACACGGCCCCCGGCCCGCTGAGACGTGTACGCGTGCAGGCGGGCGACATGAGCGTCGAGCTCGAATGGCCCGGTGCGGTCGCGGCCCAGGCCGGCGGCCCCGGCGTGCCCCAGGCCGACGGCGTGGCGGCGGAGACCGCGGCGGCCGACGCGCGCGACTCGCCCGGCGCCATCATGATCGAGGCGCCCCTGGTCGGCACCTTCTATCGCGCGATCTCCCCGGAGAGCAGCGCGTTCGTCGAGGTCGGAGACACGGTCGAGGCCGGACAGCAGGTGGCGATCATCGAGGCGATGAAGCTGATGAACGCGGTCCACGCCGACCGGCCAGGCCGTGTGGTCGAGGTGCTCGTGAAGAACGGCGACCCGGTGGAGTACGGCGAGTCCCTGTTCGTGCTCGAACCCCACAACCCGGACAGCGGCCACTGAACGAGAGGAACGCATGTTCTCGACGGTTCTCATCGCCAACCGCGGCGAGATCGCGCTGCGCATCGCCCGTACCTGCCGTGAACTCGGCATCCGCACCGTCGCCGTGTGCTCCGACAGCGACCGGAACTCCATGGTGGCCCGCTTCGCCGACGAGACGGTCTGCATCGGGCCTTCGGAGGCGCGGCGCAGCTACCTCAACCCGGCCGCGCTCGTCACGGCGGCCCTGCAGGCAGGGGCCGACGCGGTGCATCCCGGCTACGGCTTCCTGTCCGAGGACCCGGACTTCGCCGAGATCTGCCAGGACGCGGGGCTGACCTTCATCGGCCCGGCCCCTTCCGTGCTGGCCAGGCTCGGCGACAAGGCGGAGGCGCGCAACATCGCCAGGGCGGCCGGGCTGCCGGTGCTGCCGGGCAGCACCAAGCCGCTGGCGACGCTGGCGCAGGCCCGCTCGCTCGCCGCCGAGATCGGCTATCCCGTGATCCTCAAGGCCGTCGCGGGCGGCGGGGGACGGGGCATGCGCGTCGTACGGGATCCCCGCGACATGGCGCGCGAGTATGCCCAGGCCAGGGCCGGCGCCCAGACGGCGTTCGGCGACTCCCGGGTGTACCTGGAGAAATACCTGGACAACGCCCGGCACATCGAGGTGCAGATCCTCGGCGACGGCCACGGCAACGTGATCCACCTCGGCGAGCGCGACTGCTCCGTGCAGCGCCGGCGGCAGAAGCTGGTCGAGGAGACCCCGGCACCCGGGTTGTCGCGCGAGCTGACCGGCCGCATCTGCGCCGCCACCGTACGGGCCGCCCAGGCCGTGGGGTACGCCGGCGCGGGGACGTACGAGTTCCTCGTCGACGACGAGGACGGGTTCCACGCGATGGAGGTCAACTGCCGCATCCAGGTGGAGCATCCGGTGACGGAGATGGTGACCGGCATCGACCTCGTGCGCGAGCAGTTGCAGGTGGCCGCCGGATACGGGCTGGCCCATCGGCAGGAGGACATCGTCCCCCGGGGGGTGGCCATCGAGTGCCGGGTCAACGCGGAGGACCCGCGCCGGGGCTTCCTGCCCACGCCGGGAACCGTGCGGCGGTTCGTGCCCCCGGCGGGGCCGTTCGTCCGAGTGGACACCCACGGGGAGCCTGGCATGCGGGTGACGCCGGACTACGACCCGCTGCTCGCCAAGGTCGCCGTCTGGGCTCCCGACCGGCGCCAGGCCATCGCCCGGGCGGAGCGCGCGCTGGAGGAGTTCCACGTCGAGGGCCCGGGAATGTGCACGACCCGCGATTTCCTCCGTGAGGTGCTCGGCCATCCGGTGTACCGGGCGGCCAAGCACACCACGGCGCTGATCGACGAAATGAGAGTGATCCAGCCGGGCGACGTCGCATTCGACCGTCGCGCCAACCCGGCTCCAGTTATTCGCGAGCGGTCCGTCGTTTATTGACGGGACTGTTCGGGATTTAGTAGATCGCGATGGGAGATCTACATGCAAGCCGATGGCCGGATCGTCGTCAACATTCTTCAGCAAGGCGTCTGGGACATGCCGTACGAGTCCATGCCGCTAGCCGCTGGATATCTTAAGTCCACCGCGTTGTCCGAGCCCAGGATAGCGGCTGGGGCAGATATCAGAATCTGCAACTACCGAGGCGCTGTGACGCTGCCCGTCATGGCCGCCGACCTGTTCAGGGGAGAGATGCCGGATATTCTCGCCTGCTCGGTCCTGGGCTGGAACTACCGGGCCTTCGGCACGCTCGCGGAGACCTTCAAACAGCTGAACCCCGACGGCTGGATCATCTTCGGCGGGACGCACGTGGCCAACCAGGCCGACCGCGTCTTCGGCATGTTCCCGGACGTCGACGTCATCGTCAACGGCGAGGGCGAGCTCGTTTTCCGCGACCTGCTCGGAGCCTGCCTGGACGGCCGCTCGCGGCACGACCTCCACGCGATCTCCGGGATCTCCTTTCGCGACGTGTCCGGCGCCACGGTGACGACGGCGGAACGGGAACGGATCAGCGACCTCGACATCATCCCGTCGCCGATCCTCACCGGGGCCATCGAACTGATCGGCGACGACGGCAGGTTCCGCTACGACGTGGCGCTGATGGAGACCAACCGCGGCTGCCCGTACAAGTGTTCGTTCTGTTACTGGGGCGGCGCGACCGGGCAACGCGTGCGGGCGTTCTCCAGGCAGCGGCTGCGGGAGGAACTGGAGCTCCTCGCCAAGCTCAACGTGCACACGATCGCGTTGTGCGACGCCAACTTCGGGCTGCTGCCCATCGACGAGGAGTTCGTCGACGACCTGATCGGGATCCGCGAGCGGTACGGCTATCCGAAAGCCCTCGAGAGCTCGTGGGCGAAGAACAAGTCCAAGGTCTTCTACTCCATCGTGCGGAAGATGAAGCAGGCCGGGCTGCGCAGCTCCTTCACCCTCGCCCTGCAGACGCTGAATGACACCGCTCTGCGCGAGATGAACCGGAAGAACATGAAGGTCAACGCGTGGGAGGACCTCGTCGCCTGGTTGAGCGAAGAGGGTCTCGAATGCTACGCCGAGCTGCTGTGGGGAGCGCCGGGCGAGACGATCGACTCCTTCTTCGAGGGCTACGACCGGCTGGCCCGCAAGGTCTCGCGCATCGCCGTCTATCCGCTCCTGATGTTGCCCAACACCGAGTACTCGGAGAAGAAGGCGCAATACGGCATCGTCTCCGTCCGCGGTGACACGGACGACTTCGAGTACGTGCTCAGCCACAACACGATGACGTTCGAAGAGAACGAGCGCATGCAGCGCTTCCTGTACTGGGCGCGGATCATGGCGGAGTACATGGTGCTGCGCAACATCTGGGTTCCGGCGCTGAGGCTGGCCGGCCTGACCCAGTCCCAGATCCTGCGCGACTTCGAGTCGTGGGTGGAGAAGAGCGACGACCCGCGGGCGGCGCCGCTCCTGACGGCGCAGGCGCTGGCCGCCGCCGACCAGCAGGCGTACGGTCCCGCCCTCGGTTACCTCTACGGCAGCGAGGACGCCCGCGACCTGCTGGGACGGTGGTGGGCCGAGTCGATGAGCCCGACGCTGCCCGGCGGAACCGCCGCCCTGCTCGACGAGATCTTCCGGTACGACCTGCTCACCCTGCCGGTCTACCACAAGGAGGGCGAGCGCCGTACGGCTCCGCCGCCGCCCCTGGTCGAGGTGGAGGGCGAGCAATACCACCTGCGCAGGGGCGTCGAACTGGGCTTCCCGGTGCCGCGGATCGTGGCCGAGTTGCGCGCGGGCCGTGACCCGGATCTGTCACCGGTTCCGACACGGGTGGATCTCTACTACAAGACGGGGTTCGAGAGCTTCGCCGAGACGACGAACCACGAGGAGATCGTCTACTTCATGGGCATGACCCTGGACCAGGTGACGGCTGTCAAGACCGCGGCCATGGCCGCCGAGGACGCCGGACCGGACCTCCTCCCCACCGAGCCGAACCGGCTCCTGCCCATCCTGCGGGAGCACGGCGGCTGCTCGTGAGCCGCTGAACAGGGGTCGTCGGACCCGCTTCAAGATCATGAGGAGCATGCTCCTCGAGTGCCGCCTGGAGCGCGACATGAGTAGAAGATCAGCTTTTGGCTACCCGCGATGGTTCACCACCATCTTCCTCACCGACATCTGGGAGCGTTTCAGCTTCTACGGGATGATGGCCATCCTCACGTTGTACGCCGCCTCCAGCAGGGACGAGGGCGGGCTCGGACTGTCCATGGGCGAGGCCTCGGCGTTGTTCGGCGCCTACATCGGCCTGGTCTTCGTGCTCTCCCTGCCCGGCGGATGGCTCGGCGACCGGGTCTTCGGCGCCTGGCGGGCGGTGTTGTGGGGCGGCGTGCTCATCGCGCTCGGTCACTACAGCATGGCCGTCCCGGGAGACGTCGGCTCCTACGCGGGCCTGGTGCTGATCGCGCTGGGCACCGGCCTACTCAAGCCCAACATGTTCGCGCTGATCAGCGGGTTCTTCGGGACCGGCCAGCGGGCCAAGCGCGAGGCCTCCTTCTCCATCCTCTACGTCAGCATCCAGATCAGCGCGCTGATCGCGCCCCTGGTGGTCGGCTTTCTCGGGGAGACACTCGGCTGGCACTGGGGTTTCGCCGCCGCGGGCGTCGGGATGACGTTCGGTGTCGCGCAGTTCGCGATGGGCTCGCGCCACTTCGGCGAGGTCGGTCAGCACGCGCCGCATCCGGCCGGCGAGGAGGAGCGCGCGAAGATGTCGCGCCGGGCGGTCACGGCCGTCGTCGTGCTCGCCGCCCTGATCACGGTGGACGTGGTCGCCGGCACCTTCGCCCCCATGCACCTCATCGGCCTCTTCGGCCTGGTCGCGCTGACCGTGCCGTTCCTCTACTTCCGGCTTCTCTCGCGCAACCCGGAGCTGGACGGCGGCGGCCGGCAGCGTCTTCGCGCGTTCTTCTGGTTGCTGCTGTCATTCTCGCTGTTCTGGATGCTGGCGGGACAGGCGGGATCGATGCTCAACCTCTTCGCCAAGCACTCCACCGAGCGCGAGCTGCTGGGCTTCGTTCTCCCGGGCAGCTGGTTCCAGTCCGCGATCCCGTTCTTCATCCTGGTCTCCGCGCCGGTGTTCGCCTGGTTGTGGGTGCGTTTCGACGCCAAGATCAGTTCGGCCATGAAGTTCGGAGCGGCCCTGATCCTGGCGGGCACCGGCTTCGTCATCATGTGCGGCGCCGCCGCGTCGGCCGAAGGCGGGAACACCGTGTCGCCCCTCTGGCTGTTGTCGGTGTTCTTCCTGATCGCCTGCGGTGAGGTCATCATCGGCCCGGTGGGTATCGCCGCCGCCGCCGAGGTCACCTCCTCGACGTTCATCGGGCGCACGATCGGTCTCGTCTGGCTCTTCAGCGCCCTGGGCGCGGGGCTGAGCAGCCAGATCGTCCACATCGCCGAGGTGGTTCCCGACCAGTACTACTACCTGGGCGTCGGCGCGCTCGCCATCTGCGCCGGGTTCCTGGTGGCCGGCTTCGGACGCCGTCTGCGCTTCACCGCGGAGGGCGAGGCGAAGCAACCGGTCGCCGACAAGGCCGGATCGGCGTGAGCACGCCGGCGACCCGCATGACCGCACTGGTGACGGGGGCCGGCCGCGGCCTCGGAAGGGCGGTCTGCGAGGCGCTCGCCGGGCTCGGGCACCGGGTGATCGTGGCCGGGCGGGAGGAGCGCGGCGTCCAGCGCGTCGCAGCCGCGTGCGGCGGCGGCGCGCTGGCGGTGGAGCTCGACGTCACCGATGGCGCGAGCGTGCGCCGCTGCTTCGAGCAGGTCAAGGCGGTGGACATCCTGGTCAACAACGCCGGCGTGCTGCTCGACGGCGGCACCTCGCCGGCTTCGGTGCCGCTCCCGCTGGTGGAGCGGCACCTCCAGGTCAACACTCTGGGCGCCTGGCGGATGAGCCAGGCGTTCCTGCCCGGCATGCTGGCGCGGGGCTGGGGCCGGATCGTCATGGTGTCGAGCGGCGCGGGCGCGTTCAGCAACGGCCTGTTCGCGGGCGCCCCCGCCTACGCGGTGTCGAAGGCCGCGCTCAACGCCGTCACGGTGCTGCTCGCCGCGGAGTCCCGCGACCGCGGCGTCCTGGTGAACGCCGTCAACCCCGGCAAGGTGCGCACCCGGATGTACCCGGACGCGGAGCAGACGCCGCAGGACGCCGCCACGGACGTCGTCTGGGCGGCGACCCTCCCCGACGACGGGCCCACGGGCGTCTTCCTCCGGAGCCGGCGGCAGATCCCCTGGTGACATCGGGAACATGAGAGGGCGGGCGGCCGCGTGTGCCGTCCGCCCTGTGATCTGGGGACTCAGCCCACCACTTCGCCCTCCGCGAGGAACAGCACGCTGTCGGTGGGCGTCACACCGCGAAAGCGCAACCCGGCCCGCTCGAACACGGCCCTGTAGCCGCTCTCCGTGCGTTCACGCCCGCCCATGACCAGCAGCATGTGCAGGTCCATGCTCGGCGCGAACGGATGTTGCGGGGGATCGGTCAGCAGCGGGTCGGCGATGACGACCCGTGCACCCGGCGCCGCGGCCGCCGCGCAGTTGCGCAGCGCCCTGGCGACCTTCTCGTCGTCGTACATGTGCAGGGTCAGCTTGAACAGATACAGGTCGGCCGCGTGCTCCACCTTCTCGAAGAAGTCGCCGGAGGCCAGCCGGCAGCGACTGGCCAGCTCACCGGTCCTGAGGTCGTCCATGACCACGCGCAACGTGCGCTCGTCCTCGTACAGCAGCCCCTCGACGTGCGGGTGGCGCTGGAGCAACAGCCGGAGCAGGGCGCCCTTCCCGCCTCCCATGTCGGCGAACGTGCGCACCCCTGTGAGGTCGAGGGCGTCCACGATGCTCGGCAGCATCTGGTCGGACCAGGCGGTCACCCCGTTGTAGATCATGTCCTGGGCGTCCGGGTCGGCATCGAGATAGGCGAAGAAGTCGGTGCCGTACTCCTTGTCGAAGGCGCGCTCCCCGGTCCGGATCGCCTCGGGGAGCCTGCCCCACATCGTCCAGCCCCAGTCGCCGCCGGTCATCAACCTGTCGTGCAGCCGCTCCGGGTGGTCCGTACGCATGGCGAGCGACATCTCGGTGTGAACGTACGTGGTGGGGTCCACCTGACGGAAGATGCCGAACGCGGCCAGTGCGCGCAACATCCGGGTCAGGGCGTCCTCGTCGGCGCCCAGTCTTGCCGCGATGTCGCTCACGGACCGGGGCCCGTCGCCGACCGCGTCCGCGATCCGGAGGCGGGCCGCGGCCAGCACGATGGCTGCGACGGACATGCCGTTGGACAGTCGGAAGACCGCCTCCGCGGGAGAGACGGGCTGCTGGGTTGATTCGATCACGGGCTGGCACCTTCCTATCGACGTGACGGGCTTCGGGACGTTCAGCCCCGGACGAAGGCTTCGAGCTCCTTGACGGTCTCGGTGGGGGAGGGCTGCCGCCTGATCTCCTCGCGCAGCCTGCCTGCGGCCTCGCGGTAGGAGGGTACGGTGACCAGTTCGGCGGCGCGTTCGGCGATCGTGTCGAGCCCGGCCTCCGGGGCCACCGCGATGCCGGCCCCGGCGGCGATGAGCGGTCGCGACTCCATGAGTTCGTCGGGCATCTGCGGCAGCACCAACTGCGGCACGCCGTAGCTCAGCGCCGTCAGCATCGTGCTGATGCCGCTCTGGTGCAGCATCGCGTCGCACGACGGCATCAGCAGGTGCAGCGGCAGCGACTCCACCACCCGCGCGTTGCCCGGCAGTTCGCCCTCCGGCAGGTTCTTGCGGTCGGCGGCGGACAGGGTCACGACGACCTCGACGTCGAACTCGGACAGCGCCTTGACCAGCTCGGGAACCAGGAATCCGCGACCGCGGTCCGAGGCGCACAGGCCCCAGCTGATCCCCACCCGGCGCCGGGGCGACGGCTCGAGCAGCCAGTCCGGCATCGCTCCCGAGCCGTTGTACGGCACGAACCGCGTTCTGATCCGGTTCACCTGCGACGGCAACTGCATGGCCGGCGGGCAGTTGTCGATCGTGGCCAGGCCGAGGATGTCCACGTCGCCGACGCCGAGCCGGTCCGCGAGCGGACGCAGCACGGGCGGCACGATGTTACGCGCCATGTAGATGACGTCCACACCCAGCACATGGCGGACCGCGGGAATCCCCATGGCTGCGCCGACCAGGGGCGCGACGAAGCTGGTCGGCTCGTACACGATCAGGTCGGGCCGCAACGCCCGGGTCTGCCGCAGCACGTCACCGGCGAGTTCCGCGGCGAGCTCGGCGAACATCGGGAAAGCCCGCCGGGAGACGGCGCGCCAGCTGCCGTCCCACTCCGCCTGGGACACGCCCTCAGGGGCGATGTCCGGCCAGTCGGGCGGATCGGCCAGCACCCGCTTCATCAGCTCGTCCTGGTCGACGTCCCGGCTGGTCGGAACGGCGGTCGCCCCTGAACGCACGATCGTCTCGGCGAAGGCCGGCTCGCAGCTCACGTACACCTCGTGGCCGGTGGCGCGCATCGCCCAGACGAGCGGGACGAGATGGTAGTAGTGCGAACCCCAGTTCGTGGTGACGAACAAGACACGCATGGGCCATCCTTCCCTCGACGACTGCGTGATCGCGCTCACCATTTCAGGGCCTGTTAGAGGATGGCTGGAGGCGGCGGCGGGCACCTCCAGCGCTTCTCGGCCCACCCTCAAGCGGCTCCCACCACGATGGGGACCACGGTGATCCGTCGTTGATGGGGAGACGATCCATGCAGTCCTCGCCGCTGAGGTTTCCGTTCGCCTGGCCGCGCGCCGCCGAGCCGCCCGTGGAGCTGGCCACGCTGCGCGAGGAGCCGGTCGTCCGGGTGACTCTGCCGAGCGGTGACGAGGCGTTCCTGGTGACGCGGTACGAGGACATCCGCCGGGTGCTCTCCGACCCCCGCGTGAGCCGTAACCGGGACCGTCCGGGGGCTCCGCGTATGACCGAGCAGAAGACGAAGGTGTTTCAGAACCCGCGGATCGATCGCGATCCGCCCGAGCACACCCGCATGCGGCGGCTGATGGCCAAGGCGTTCACCGCCACCCGTGTGGAGGCCCTGCGCCCGCACGTGCGGCAGGTCGCCGAGGAACTGGTCACGGACCTGCTCAAGCAGAGCCCGCCGGTCGACCTGCACGAGGCGTTCGCCGTGCCGCTCACCCTGCAGGTCATCTGCGGCCTGCTCGGCGTCCCGCCGGAGGACCAGGCACGTTTCCGCGGTTCGCTGGGCGAGGCCTGGCAGTACATGGGCGAACTGATCGACGGCAAGCGCCGCGACCCCGGCGACGACCTGATCAGCGCTCTGATCGGGGTGCACGACGAGGACGACGGCAGGCTGAGCGCCCACGAGCTGCACGTCTGGTGCGTGATCCTGCTGCTGGCGGGGTTCGAGACCACGGCGACGCAGCTCGGCAGCGGCACCGTCCTGCTGCTCACCCATCCGGGCCAGCTGGAACGCTTGCGTGAGGACCCGGGGCTGATCCCCGACGCGGTCGAGGAGCTGTTGCGCTGCCAGATCGCCGGCCACTCGCTGTCGATGCTCCGCTACGTGACCGACGACATCGAGGTCGGCGGCGTGACCATCCCCCGGGGCTCCGGACTGATCCCGATCCTGGAGTCCGCCAACTTCGACGAGTCGGTCTTCCCGGACCCGATGCGGCTGGACATCACCAGGAAGAACAACCAGCACCTCGTCTTCAGCGCCGGGCCCCACTTCTGCATGGGGGCGGCGCTGGCCCGGCTGGAGCTGCAGGTGGCGCTGGAAGCCCTGATCCGCAACGTGCCGACCCTGCGCCTTGCCGTGCCGCCGAGCGCGCTGCGCCACCATGACAGCCCGCTGGACCTGGGCCTGCGCGAGGTCCCCGTCGCGTGGTGAACGATTCAAGAGAGGCAGGCAGCCGTGAGCGCCAATCCCATCCCGTACCCGTTCAGCCGCCCGGGACCGCTCGCCGTCCCCAAGGAGCTGGGCACGATCCGGGAGGCGCCCGTACAGCGGGTGATCCTCCCCAGCGGGGACGAGGCTTACCTGGTCACGCGGTACGACGACGTGAAGAGCGTGCTGACGGACCCGAGGGTCAGCCGTAACCTCAACCGGCCGGACGCCCCGAGGGTGTCCAAGAACAACATGATGTTCCAGGACTCGAAGATGGATCCCGATCCGCCGGAACACACCCGCGTGCGGCGGCTGGTGATGAAGGCGTTCACGGCGACGCGGGTGGAGCGGTTACGGCCGCGGGTCCAGGAGATCACGGACGAGCTGATCGAGGCGATGGCGGCCAAGTCCCCGCCCGTGAACGTGTCGGAGGAACTGGCGTTCCCGCTGAGCATCCGCGTCATCTGCGACCTGCTGGGCGTCCCGCCGGAGGAGCAGGGCCGCTTCCGCCGGTGGACGGACCACTTCCTGTCCACCGGCAAGTACACCAGGGAGGAGATCCACGGCGCGCTGGGCGAGCTGAACGCGTACATGAGCGCGCTGATCGAGGAGAAGCGCGAACGGCCGGCCGACGACCTCGTCAGCGCGTTGATCCAGGTTCACGACGAGGACGACACCCGGCTGAGCGAGTACGAGCTGCACTGGTGGTGCCGGTTGCTCCTGCTCGTCGGGTACGAGACCACCGCCAGCCAGCTCGGACTGACCGTGGCCAAGCTGCTCGCGGAGCCCGGCCAGGTGCAGGCGCTGCGCGCCGACGAGTCGCTGCTGCCGGGCGCGGTGGAGGAGCTGCTGCGCTGGAAGCTCATGAGCGGCTCGTTGTCCATGCTGCGCTACGTGACCGAGGACATCGAGGTCGGCGGCGTGACGATCCCCAAGGGGTCCGGCGTCATCCCGGCGGTGGAGTCGGCGAACTGGGACGAGCAGGTGTTCCACCGGCCCGACGACCTCGACATCACCCGCGCGGACAACCCCCATCTCACCTTCAGCGTCGGACCGCACTTCTGCGTAGGCGCCGCGCTGGCCCGGGTGGAGCTGGAGATCGCGCTGGGAACACTGCTGCGCAGGTTTGCGACCCTGCGCCTTGCGATCCCGCCTGAGGAACTGCGGCGTACGGAGGGGACCCTCATCGAGAGCCTGGTCGAGATTCCGATCACCTGGTGAGCGACATGCACGTCACCGTTGATCCGGAGAGATGCTGCAGCAGCGGGCTGTGCGCGCTGACCGTGCCCGAGGTGTTCGGGTTGGACGAGGAGGAGTGCGTCGTCATGGTGCTCCTTCCCGAGCCGCCGGCCGCGCTGCACGAGCGGGTGCGGGGGGCCGCCCGGCGCTGCCCCACGGGCACGATCGAGGTGCGGGGCTGAGGACCGTCACGACCAGGTGGAGGAGTCGCGCACGCGCTCGGCGTTGCGCCGTTGCTGCGCCACCTGGCCCTTGAGGAACTCGGTGAGCAGGACGAGTTGCTCGTCGGTGTAGGCGGAGAACTGGGCCTCGGCCTCCTTGACCGCCTGCCCCCATGAGTCGCGGGCCAGCGCGCGGGCCTTCTCCGTGGGACGGATGAGCACCCGCCGCCGGTCGGCCTGGTCGCGGACACGCTCGGCGAAACCGGCCTTCTCCAGCCGGTCGACGGCGACCGTCAGGGCGCCGGGGGTGAGGCCCGCCAGCTCCGCCAGCTCGCCGGAGGCCATCGGGCCTCGCGTGATCAGATAGGCCACGCACCGGGAGTCGGTGCGGTTGAGGCCGAGCCGCTCCGAGACGGCCGCGTCGGCCATCTCGGAGGCGTTCTGCAGGTCCGTCAGAGCCAGCATGAGCTCGTCGATGAGGTGCTGGCGCATGGACAGAGCTTAGCGGAACTCGGGCTCATGCTCAGCAACCCATTCGCGGAAGGTGAGCGGCCGCCGGCCGGTGACGTTCTGGACGGTGGTGGTCACCGTCGGCGGCTTGCCCACGGTCTCGGCGAGCCGGCCGAGCAGGGCGTCCACGATCTCCGGCGGCGCGTAGGCCACCATCTTCTCGCGTACGGCGGCGGCGGGGATCTCCTCGAACGCCAGCGGCCGCCCGAGCACCGCCGAGATGTGGCCGACCTGGTCGCGATGGGTCATCGCCTCGGGGCCGGTGAGCACCAGCCTGGCGCCGCGGAGGTGGTCGTCGACCAGGGCGCGCACCGCCACGGCGGCGACGTCGCGCTCGTGGATCGGCGCCGACCAGGCGTCACCGTACGGCGCGTGGACCACGTCGCCTTCCTGGATCTGGGCGGCCCACTGCAGGGCGTTGCCCGCGAACTCGTTCGGCCGCAGGAACGTCCAGAACATCCCGGACCGCTCCAGCGCGTCCTCGAACGCGGCGTGCCGGGCCGCGATGGCGCCGGGCTGCTCGTCGGTGTCGTCCAGCACTTCGCTGGTCGAGAGCAGGACGACCGTGGTGACGCCGGCGTCCGCCAGCACCTGCGCCGTCCTGTGCGGGCGGTCGCCCATGGCGACCAGGTAGACCGCCCTGACACCGTCGAGCGGGAGCGCCTCGGGGGTCTCGAGGTCGCCCGCGACGACTTCGACCGATGGGGGGAGCTTGGCGCTGTCGGGGTTCCTGCTGATCGCGCGGACGAACTGGCCTTCCTCGAGAAGCCCGTCGACGACGTGGCGGCCGACACTGCCGGTGGCTCCAGTGACGAGGATCATGGTTGTCTCCTTGTTTGACTCAGGGTCGTGCGGAGAGTCAGCAACAGGCACAGCAGTGTTCCCCGGATGGAGGGTCGGTGCGGGTGCCGCTGGAAAGCCTGCGCTGCAACGCCGGATTGCATTGACAATCAAAAACTCTAATCAATGGAAGGTTTGATTGTCAAAGCAATTCGCTGGACTACCGCTGGAGCATCAGTGGCGTGGCCGGTCAGCGGTCGTCGTGGTCCGGGTCGAAGGCGGTGGGCTCGGCGGGCAGCGTGTAGCGCTCGCCGATGAGGTCGGCCACCCGCTGCCTGCTCTCCGCGGGCTCCGGCGTCTCCGCCCGTTCCAGCTCGGCCACCTCGTCGGCCAGGCCGGCGTCCCCGAGGCAGTCGCGGATCCACTGTGAGTAGTCGCCCCTGCGCAGGTGATGCAGCCAGGTGTCGTCGTCCACACCCTCGGCCAGCTCGACGAAGGTGTGCAGGTTGCGCGCCCGCAGCCGCAGCCGCTCGCCCGGACCGGTGAAGTAGAAGCTTTTGTCCTTGGCCATGGTGCCCGCCGCGTACTTGCGGCGGTGGCGGGTGCGGTCGACCGTGGCGGGCGTGAGGGTCAGGTGCCGGGCCGTCCCGGCCCCCCGCTCCCACAACGCGAGGTCGCCCCCGTCGGCCGGCTCGAGCGAGGGGGTCTCCTCTCCGAGGGCCTCGGCGAACGCGGCGAGCGTGCGTTCTGGCTCCTTGCCCACCGCGATCGTGGCCGTCACCAGGCGCAGCGCCTCGGCGCTGACCGCCTCGGGGTGCACGGTGATCATCAGGAGCGACCCGAGGTCGGCGGCCTCGCCCAGCGGCACGCGCCGCGCCTCGGCGGGCAGCAGGTGGTGCGCCTCGTCGATCACCACCCAGTGCGGGTGGCCGAGCTTGGCGCGTACGCCGGTCAGCCGGGGCAGCAACTCGGCGAAGTACGCGGGACGGTCGCGCAACTGCAGGCCGATCAGGTTGACCACGACGCTCTGCCGCGGCTGTTCCAGTACGTGCGCGACCTCCTCGACGCCGGGCACCCGGTCGGGGTCGCCGAGCACGGTGACGCCGGGGTAGTCGGCGTAGTCGCCCTCCGGGTCCACGATCACGCACTGGTAGCCCTCGCCCACGAGCCGCTCCAGCAGCGCCGTCGTCACCGTGGACTTGCCGCTGCCCGAGGGGCCGGCCACCAGCAGCCCGGAGCCGTACGGACGCAGGCGCACCTCCTCGCCGTCGCGATGGCCGAGCAGGACGTGGCGGCGCGGCACCTCCACCGCGTCCAGGTCGCCCGAGAGCATCATCGCGGCCAGTTCGGCCACCCCGTCGTCCGCCTCGCCCGCCAGGCGCAGGTCGCACGAGTCCCTGAGCGCGGGCAGCGCGTTGGCGACGGCGGCGCCGCACTCGGCGGCGGTCAGGAACGCGTGGTCGTTCTCCCCGTCGCCGACCGCGACCGTGCTGTGCAGCGACAACGACAGCCGGTCGAGGGCGGCGGCCAGGCCGCTCGCCTTGTTCACGCCGGGCGGCAGCACCATGACGGCGCCCTTGTTGTAGATCACCTGCAGCTCCAGCCCGAGCTCGCGGATGGTCGCCAGCACGCGTACGTCGTGCGGCTCGCGCGTGGCGACCACCACCTGACCCACGCCCAGCGGGCTGACCCCTTCGCGGCGCAGCCGGTCGGCCAGCGCGGGGGGCGGAGGCGTGGCCAGGGCGTCGCAGGTGCGCTGCCCCGGGTCGTACAGCAGGCCGCCGTTCTCGGCGACGATGAGATCGAACAGGCCGGGGTGCGGGAACACGGAGAGCAAATCGTCGAGCTCGCGTCCGGTGACCAGCACGAGTTTGACGCCGGTGCGGGAGAGCCGCTCCAGCGCCTCGATCGTCGTCTCGGACACGTGGCCGCCGCGGGCCAGGGTCTCGTCATAGTCACAAGCCAGCACGTTGTGGCGCATGGGCATCTCCTACCCGCCGATCGCCGGACATCCAGAAAAGTCGTAAAGACGCCTGGAAGGAACCGTTAAGTGCGCGATCCGCTACAGAGGGTAAGAAATCTGGCGAACTGCCGTCTCATTCGTACGGAGATCATCATGTTCAGATGTGTTGCCGCCGCGTTCGCCATGACCGCCGCGGCCCTGCTGCTCGCGGCCGTGCCCGCCATCGCCGACGACGACCCCGGGAACCTGGTCTGCGGGAAGGACATCAGCGGCGCGATCGACGTCTACATTCCCGACCAGTCACCCAGCACCCACAGGTTCTGCGCCGACAAGGACGACCCCAACCGGGTCAACGAGTTCGTCTGGGAGTCCTGAGCGCGCCGGCGCGGGCCGGCTTCAGTGTTGCGACAGCAGGTGGGCCAGCTCCTGCTCCACCTCCTGGTTGGCCACGAAGAGCAGCTCGTCGCCCGCCTCCAGCGGATCGTCCGCCGTGGGGACGAGCACCCGCCCCTCGCGCAGGATCGCCACCAGCGCGGCGTCGACGGGCCACGGCACCGAGCCGGCCCGCTGGCCCACCACAGGGGCGTCGTCGGCGAGGGTGAGCTCGACGAGGTTGGCCTGCCCCTGACGGAACGTCATCAGGCGCACCAGGTCACCGACGCTCACCGCCTCCTCCACCAGCGCGCTCAGCAGGCGCGGGGTCGAGACGGCCACGTCGACGCCCCACGACTCGTTGAACAGCCACTCGTTGTTGGGGTGGTTGATGCGGGCGACCACGCGCGGCACACCGTATTCGGTCTTGGCCAGCAGCGACACCACCAGGTTGACCTTGTCGTCGCCGGTGGAGGCCACCACGACGTGGCAGTTGTTGAGCCCGGCCTCGTCGAGGGAGGCGATCTCGCAGGCGTCGGCGAGCAGCCACTCCGCGCGCGGCACACTGTCGATCTTGATGGCGGCGGGGTCGACGTCGATGAGCAGCACGTCGTGGCCGTTCTCCAGGAGCTCGGCCGCGATGGAGCGGCCCACGGCGCCCGCTCCGGCGATGGCGACGCGCATCAGTCGTCCTCCTCCGGTGCCGCGGCGAGCACCTTGTTGATCCGGTCCATGTCGCCCTCGGCGGCGATGACGTGCAGCACGTCGCCCTCCTGCGCCACCGTGTCGGGCCCGATGGTCACGGCCTCACCCATGCGGTTGATGAAGGCGGCGCGCGTCCGCGCCCGCTGCTCCAGCTCGACGACGCGCGTGCCGATCCAGGCCGGGTTCACGGACACCTCGGCCAGGACCACGGTGCCGGTGGGGTCGCGCCAGAGCGGCTCGGCGCCCTCGGGGAGGATGCGGCGCATGATCTGGTCGGCGGTCCAGCGTACGGTCGCCACCGTCGGGATGCCCAGCCGCTGGTAGACCTCGGCCCTGCGGGGGTCGTAGATGCGGGCCACCACGTTGTCGACGCCGAACGTCTCACGCGCCACGCGGGCGGAGATGATGTTGGAGTTGTCGCCGCTGGAGACCGCCACGAACGCGGTCGCGGACTCGACGCCCGCCTCGGTGAGCACGTCGCGATCGAAGCCCACACCCGTCACCCGCCGCCCCCGGAACCCGGCCCGCAGCCGCCGGAACGCCTGCGGGTCGCGGTCGATGATGGCGACGGAATGACCGCCGTCCTCGAGGATGTGCGCGAGGGTCGAACCCACCCGGCCACATCCCATGATCACAATATGCATTTCCCCCCGCATGTCCGCGGTCGGCAGGTTGCTCGACACCAGTATGGCCCGATGGGGGCTGCCGTGTTCGATCCCCCTGGCAGAGGACTAGCATCTCGTTACGTGTCGAAGGTGACGGATCTCGTCAAACGCGTGCTCGTGGGACGTGCCTTGCGTAGCGGGCAACTTCACGAGCAGCTCTTGCGAAAACGCATCGCCCTGCCTGTCTTCGCGAGTGACGCCCTCTCGTCCGTGGCGTACGCGCCGCAGGAGATCCTCGTCATCCTCTCCCTCGCCGGCGCCTCCTTCTACGCCTACAGCCCGTGGGTGGCGCTCGCCGTCGTGGTCGTGATGCTCACGGTCGTGGCGTCGTACCGGCAGAACGTGCACGCCTACCCCAGCGGCGGCGGCGACTACGAGATCGCGACCACCAACCTCGGCAGCAACGCCGGGCTCACCGTGGCCAGCGCTCTGATGGTCGACTACGTGCTGACCGTCGCGGTGTCCGTCGCCAACGGCGTCGACTACGTCGGCGCCACGATCCCATTCGTGGGCCAGCACAAGACCGCCGTCGCCGTCGGCATCGTCGTCCTGCTGACCGTGGTGAACCTGCGCGGCATCCGCGAGTCGGGTGCCGCGTTCGCCGTCCCGACGTACGCGTTCATGGCCGCCGTCCTTGGGCTGATCGCCTGGGGCGGGTTCCGGTCGCTGGTCCTGGGCGAGCAGATCCAGGCGCCCAGCGCCGACTTCACCATCAAGCCCGAGCAGACCGACCTCACGGCCTTCGCCGCGGCGTTCCTGATCCTGCGCGCCTTCTCGACCGGCTGTGCCGCCCTGACCGGCGTCGAGGCCATCAGCAACGGCGTGCCCGCGTTCA
Source organism: Nonomuraea mesophila (assembly GCF_004352805.1). Taxonomy (NCBI): domain Bacteria; kingdom Bacillati; phylum Actinomycetota; class Actinomycetes; order Streptosporangiales; family Streptosporangiaceae; genus Nonomuraea; species Nonomuraea mesophila. The sequence continues at coordinate 2,939 of NZ_SMLD01000025.1, read as the reverse complement.
GGAAGCCCAAGGGCAAGAACGCCGCCACCACGCTGCTGATGATGGGGCTGGTGGCGATCAGCATGTTCAGCGGCATCATCGCCCTCGGCCTGGCGTCCGGGGTGAAGGTGGCCGAGCCGTCGGTGGTGGCCGAGGACCTGCTCAGGCCGGACGGCACGCCCGTCGGCCCCGGCTACTACCAGCAGCCGATCATCTCCCAGGTGGCCGACGCGGTGTTCGGGGGCGGGTCGATGCCCTTCGTCGTCATCTCGGCGGCGACGGCGCTCATCCTCTTCCTGGCCGCCAACACCGCCTTCAACGGCTTCCCCGTGCTCGGCGCGATCCTCGCGCAGGACCGGTTCCTGCCGCGCCAGCTGCACACCCGCGGCGACCGGCTGGCCTTCTCCAACGGCATCGTCATCCTGGCGCTCGGCGCGTGCCTGCTGCTCTGGGGGTTCGACGCCGACGTCAGCCGCCTGCTGAACCTCTACATCGTCGGCGTCTTCGTGTCGTTCACGCTGAGCCAGACCGGCATGGTCATCCACTGGACCCGCCGGCTCAGGACCGAGACCGAGCCCAGGGTCCGGCACCAGATGCACCGCTCCCGGACGATCAACGCCTTCGGCGCGATCATGACGGGGCTGGTGCTCATCGTCGTGCTGCTGACGAAGTTCCTGGTCGGGGCGTGGATCGTGGTGATCGTGATGCCGGTCCTATTCCTCATGATGAAGGGCATCAGGCGCCACTACGACAACGTGGCGGCCGAACTGGAGATCGCGGAGGACGACGAGCCGACCCTGCTGCCCGCGCGCAACCACGCGATCGTCCTCGTCTCGAAGATCCATAAGCCGACCATGCGCGCCCTCGCCTACGCCCGCGTCACCCGGCCGTCCACGCTGGAGGCCGTCACCGTGGGCGTCGAGGGAGACGACGCGCGCAGGCTGCGGGAGGAGTGGGAGCGCCTCGGCATCCCCGTGCCGCTCAAGATGCTCGACTCGCCCTACCGCGAGATCACCCAGCCCGTCCTCGACTACGTCAAGACGCTGCGCAGGCGCTCACCGCGCGACGTGGTGACCGTGTTCATCCCCGAGTACGTGGTCGGCCACTGGTGGGAGCACCTGCTGCACAACCAGAGCGCGCTCCGGCTGAAGGCGCGGCTGCTGTTCAAACCCGGAGTCATGGTGACCAGCGTGCCCTGGCAGCTGCACTCCTCCGACCGGCTCAAGGGCAGGCCCGAGCCGTCCGCGCCCGGATCGGTACGGCGCCCCGCGCAGCAGAGCGACGACGAGGGCCGGGTCAGCGCGAGCTGATCAGCTCGCGCAGCCTGCCGGTGTCGCCGGCGCTCCAGCCGGGCGGCGCGGCCACCGCCGCCCACCCGTCCACGATGTCGGAGTTATAGCGGTGCCCGTGCCCGGGAGGCACCGACAGCGCGGCCGTCATGTCGACCAGCACCTGCCAGAAGGTCACCAGCGGGAACCAGTTCATCTGCGGGTTCATGCCGGGGGCGCGCGGCTCCTCCAGCCAGGCCGGCCTGCGGTAGATCAGCTCCGGCGTCCACCACACCACCGGGTCGGAGGCGTTCTGCAGGTAGACCACGCGCGGATGCGGCCACGGGCCGGGCGGGCGGCTCAGGTCGGAGGGGTGCTGGGCGAACCTGGCCGTCCTGCCGCCTTCGTGGACCGGCCGCCACACGGGGCTGCCGGGCTCGCGGTCCTGGGTGAGCCGCCGCCAGATCGGGTCGGCGTTCGGCGGGCCGACGAACAGCGCGCCGTCCGTCCTGGCCACCATGTCGTCGAGGTCGCTGAACGCCCGCTCCAGCTCGTACGTGCCGAGGCTCTCGCCCGACAACACCAGCCGGGGACGGTCGCCGGGCGGCACCTCGGCCAGCCGGGCGTGCACCGCCTCGAACAGCGCCTTGCCCGCGGCCGCCGCCTTGCCCCTGTCGACCAGGAACGACACCCAGCTCGGCAGGTAGGAGTACTGCACCGCGACCATGGCGGAGCGGCCGTTGTACATGTATTCGAGCGAGTCGGCGATGTGCTCGTCCACCCAGCCGGTGCCGGTGGTGCCGAGCACGGCGATGATCTGCCGCTCGAAAGCGCCGGTCCGCTCCAGCTCGCGTACGGCCAGCTCCGCCTGCGCCTGCGGTGTGGCCGCCGCGTCGAGGCCGACGTACACCCGGATGGGCTCGGCGGCGGGACGGCCGGAGAAGGCGGTCAGCAGGGCCGGGGTGACCGCGCTGCCGGCGAAGCTGCGGCCCTCCCTGCCCAGCGACTCCCAGCTCACGAGCGACGCGGGGCCGCCCGACAACTGGCGGGAGACGGGCGGGCGCACGCCCGGGTTGGTGCCCTTGTTGGCCACAGAAGAGACGTCGCTCACCCTGGCCACGAACCCGTTGAACAGCACGTCGTTCGCCAGCACCGCCACCAGGAGCCCGATGACGGCCACCCCGATGGCGTGCCCCGCGTACGACGGCAGGAACCGGTCGAGCCAGCCGATCAGCTTGCGGCCGCCGAGGCGTACCAGCCTGGACAGGGCAAGGATCACGGTGAACAGGCTGAGGGCCACGGCGAGGATCACCGGCGGGAACCAGGTGATGTGCGTGTCCATGCCCATGAGCGCCCGCAGGTCGCGCTGCCAGTCGTAGCTGTACCAGAGCGTGGTCGCCCCCACCGCGGCGCAGCCGGCGATCAGGACTCGCCAGGCGATCGACCGCGCCCGCTCGGACGGCCGGTAGCCGATCACCGACCGGCCCAGCGCGCCCAGCGCCGCGCCGGCGCCGTAGCCGATGATGGCGGTGACGGCGCCCATGACCCCCTGGTAGAGCCACGAGCGGGGCAGCAGCGACGGCGTCAGGGAGACGCAGGCGAACAGCACGGCCAGCAGCGTCCCGCCGAACCCGAGCCGCCGTCGCACCACCCGCCCCTCGTTCACGATCACCTAGGGTAACGGCCCTCCCG